>NMUJ01000071.1 GCA_002256535.1 Caldifarciminota bacterium 4484_18 | reverse complement strand
GTGATGTAATCACCGATCTCCAAGCTACGATAGATTTCGGAGGTATCAATCCCCGTACCTTCGTCTACCCGTACATTGATGATGATGTTGCCATTCCATACCTCAAAATTGCCCGCCCCCAAACCTGGTGTAAACTTCGTATGTAGTTTAGCTTGTGGTATACAAAGTAGTTTGCCTTCAAGTTGCTCAGTTATTGGATACGATAGCTTTAACGTCTCAGGTATCACCGTAGCGTTTGTATCGGTACGTAATAAAATGAAACATTCATCTCCCCCATATGTGAGCTCCGTCATCCCATTGTACTCCTGAACTTCACCTTTTACGATGATTTCGTCACCCACCCGTGGATTATAGTCGAACCCATAAATGGCTACACCTGTGGTGGTATCCTGGATGAAGAATTGGCCACCCCCCATTGGGGGTGAGGTTATCACACCTCTTACAGTTACGATTTGACCCAATAACTGTGAATCATAACCTGAGGTATCGGGTTGCTGTACTTCACTGATAGGTATTATGGGTAACGAATCGATTACATTGATCACGGGTATAGTTGATACAGTGACCAGCATCCCACCAGGTGGTGCAGTTTTCACTTCGAATTGGTGCTCACCAACCTCGTATGGTTCCATGTCATGAAGATATATATGGAGTGAATCCATCGCAGTTAGGCTGTCAAGATATAGATGTGACGGGGTGACCTCACCCAATACAGGTTGTATCGGGTAGATTGTATATCCCAAAGAATGCCATGTCCAACCTTCAGGTATTATTATTTCGAGCTTCTCAATAGTATCAGAAGTTATGATGTCAAACCTTAGCGTTAACCGCTCGTTTTTGAACACCACGTGTGGGTTAAGTTTTACCCTACCGGGGCCCACCACCGCAGGGGTGAAATCAGCAGGCGATCTTGGTTCAATCTGATAATTCCCATAGTATTGTGTAAGAGGTGAGACAATGTTTATATAACCCTCCGGGATCGTAGCACCTACCATTGAATCGTTATACCTGCTTACCCATACCGGTAACTGGTTACCTTCGTTGTCTTCAACATGGTATGTGGTGTTACCCTGAAACGTACCAGATTCTATGAAACTTACGCTATCGATACGTACGAGCATACCTTCATAGTCCTCACCATCACTATGTATCACAGGTATAGTGAGTTTATAAGGTGATGGCAGGCTATGATTACGTGCTGCTATATGTATCGTAAATAGTTCGTTGCTCACCCATAATTCAGTGAGATTGGCAAACTCCTTCACCAACCCCGTAATTACAATGCTATCACCTACGTGTATGTCGGGTGTATTTCTGCCACCTCTATAGACATATATACCGGAACGTAATTCACCTGACATATCTTGTAAGTAGAAATTATTTCCCGTAAGACCCGTGACTATACCTGAGGTTGTAACTGTATCACCTACGTAGGGGGAGGTATCACCGGTACCCTGTAGCTCGCTGATCGAATAATAAGGATAGAGGATGAGAGCCATTAAGATCAACATCTTTTAAAAATATTCGGGTCTGCAAAATTACAACCTATGGAGGAGTGAATCCTATGCCACATTTGACGTTAGTGTGTAAGTAATAACACATATGCAACCGTTACACCTAATATATCAGCAACGATATCCTTGTAACTTACATACGTGTGACGTACTTTCCAATCATACAGCTCTTTCAACACACCCAACGATATCGTAACCCCTATCGCTAACTTACGTGCAGGTTCATAACTCCAACCATTTTGACAATATGTCACATGAAATCCACAGAATACCACGTAATGTTAGATGAACATCATAGCGATAACCCATAAATTTAGCACCTAACCAACCCCAACCTCCCGTGAATATAATCTTTACACCTTCTGTTTGTTGCTTAAATCGCTGAATAATGCCTTCGATACGAGCAACCTCACCCCATACGATGCCGGCTGCTGCACACTCGTTCGTGTTACGTCCAATAAGTGGCACCTGTCCGGTGATTACGAATTCAGGTTTTATGTTCAAATGTGGCAATTTTTTATGATAAAACTCACACGAATAAGATACACCCGGTAGTATCAGCCCACCCTCATGTTTGCGATCAATTAGAAAGTCCACTGTGGTTGCTGTCCCCATATCTATTACAAGTAAAGGTGAACCCAGCATTTTATGTCCCGCTATTACGTTTGCACGTCGGTCAACCCCCAATCCTTCATAAGCCCATTGTATAGGGGTGGGTGTCTCTTTGGTTAACCATACAAATTTATCTCTATGGGGTGTTATATTTACTGTGGTATCACGTACGGATATAATGAACACTGTTGTTACCTTATCCAGATATTGTTCAATTATCGATAAGGCTTCCTCCCATGTATCTTTACACCATACCTTCTCTATGTCTGTAGTACCTAAACCCACCTTGATTTTGGTAGTACCTATATCAACTGCCAGCTTCCATGCCATTAATGAATGACCTTACTAACTCGGCACGCTCTTTCTCGGCGATATGTTGTTGTAATTTTCTACCTGTACGTTTTTCGAGATGTGAATGCCTTGTGATCAATAGCAGGTTAGTAAATCTTGGCAATTCTTTTGCTGAAAATATGAGCCCCATCGAGATACCCATCCGGATACCTGAGATGTAGGTCCAGGTCTCCTCTTCTGATAACAATCGTGCGTATTTCAGTAACCCCCACGATCGGGTGACTTTATCTTCTAAAATATCGGCCAGATGTGTGTTCATAACCTCACGTGCTTTGTTCTCTTGCTTGATGAGCGCATTGGCAAGATACTCAAAGGGTGTGATTATCTCCTCACGGAATGCCCAAGTAAGTGCGTTAGTCACCACGAATATGTAGCCAGTAGTACCTGTACCCCATAGGTTATGGAATATGAACCCCTGTGGAGTAAGTGTCTCCACAGTAAAGTTATATTGTCTCAACAACACCAATGCAGGGAGATGTAAGGTGATCGCAACCCTCAACCCTGTACCTACTTCAAGTGGTGACGAAGTGAGGTGCCCCCATTCCTCTAAATACGTATATTCGAGGCCCAATATTTTTGCGATTTCGTTCGCTTTATGATATGCTTCCCTTATGTTAAGCCCATTCGCAAAACTCTGTATCACAAGGTGGTCACGATCGTTCACCACTACGCTTACGTCTTCGTCAGGGCTTATAGCTACGAGTTTACCTTTGGGTGAATCGATAAACGTCTTACTGATGAGAAACCTCTCCCATAAGAAGTTGCGATCCTCCGGGCTTAGCTCTTCGCCCCTAAAGGTTGTGAACTCTTTCAACTTTTTACTATGTTCGATCGCATAGGTTATGATCTCGCACACCTCCTCGAGTTCGTCATCGCTCGCTTTCAAGGGAAAATTGTATCCTTTAAGGTTACGTACAAGTTTAGCCCTCGCAAATAGTGGTATATCAGAAGTAGTATCACCCCACCACTTAGGTGCCCTTTTGGCCCTTTGCCCTAAGTTCATTTTCGATTTCCCTTATCTTATCGCGTATCTTGGCAGCCTCCTCGTATGCCTCTTTGTCGAGCAGCTCCTGCAATTTCCTCTTTAATCTGTAAAGTTGAAGGTGTTTGTCAGGTTCTTCATCCCTTATCTCTGCACCTTTGGGGGGTGCCTCTTTCTGCCATGGTGTACGTACTAATAAGTTTTTAATAAATTGGCCAAACGTCTCGTAGCAGGTGCTACACCCAAGCTCCATATTCTGTAGAAACTCCTCGTATGTGAGCCCACAACGTGGACATACGCGTTGCCCTTCTTGTATATCTTGTGTGTAACTATCACCGCAGCCATCTTTCTATCTTTAATTACTCGATAGATCAAATTATGCAATAGGTCACTCGACTTCTCGTCAAGGTTACCCGATGGTTCGTCTGCCAATAGTATTGATGGTAGGTTTATCAGTGCGCGTGCAACTGCAACCCGTTGACGTTCGCCACCCGACAGTTCTGCAGGATAGTGAAACGCTTTACCATGCAATCCCACAAGACTGAGTAGTTCCATCCCAAAGTTGAGGTTCGGTTTCTTACCCTTAATTATAGAAGGTAGTAGCACGTTCTCAACCACGGTTAACTCGGGTATCAATTGATGGAACTGAAACACAAACCCTATTTTCTCATTACGTAAGTAGGCAAGCTCACTATCGCCCAACGTGGATGTGTCACGTCCATCTATCCAAGTTTACACCTCTAAGTACAGTCAACCGTCTCCTATCCTCTGGGTAGCTCTTCCAGATATTTTCCGCCTTAAGCATTAGCGGATGATGAGAAATTTATCAAGTTTGCTGGTGGTTAGACGTTGACCAGGTTCTTCCCTTATTGCAACAACCTTGTAGAAATAGATACCGCTACCGATTTTGTCGCCGATAAAGTCGCATGTATCCCATTCGATCTCGTTATAGCCGGCGGATAGGTCGAACGGACCCAACACCTGTATCACCCTACCCGTAATGGTATAGATACGTATCCATACCGTGCTTTCTTTGGTTAAGTAGAAGTAGAATGTAACTTTATCACCACGTACGGGGTTGGGATAAACCCGCAATTCTGTAATGTCAAGCGGTTGCTCCCACATTACAGTTACATGAAAGGAATCTACCCGCACATTACATATGTTATCAGAAGCTGAAAAGTATAAGGTAAAATCCGACAGTGCAGGTGGTACATTTACCTCGTACTCGAGCCTACCGTGTGTCTGGCTACCTAAATCGTACGTGAAGTAATCACTTAGATATATAGGGGCGGAAAATCGTGGATCATCGTAACTCATACGTATCGCATAGGGGCCAGTCCTATCGAATATATTGATACCACTCGAATCCTCTATCACACCATAGAGTGTAAAAGATGGTGGTATCTCCATACCAGATCTTAGTTGTTTACCATTAACATAGAGTTTGATGGTTGGTGGCACAGTATCGTTAATCACATGCGTATCTTGTATCACTATACCCGTTATACCTATGGTCACCTCACTGTCGGTACCGTCCCACCATATAAGGCTTATCTTACCGTTATCGCCCGCCATGGGTGGTTGTAATAATGGCCATGCGGGTGTGACAAACCGTACGCTGAACTTGCCACCTACCACTGGTGCTATGCCTTCGAAGATGATCTCTTTATCCACCCTGCCAGGGTATGGGAAATATTGGTTGTTATATCCAGTAAATGGTGGAGCCCCTCTCATCGTATAGGTGATTATGTCACCATCCGGCAACCTATGTGTATGCATGTATGTAGATGATAGCACAGTGATATAGACCATACCATTGGGTAAGCTATCACCTTCGATCAGCGCTTCGGCTCCACCATACAACGTATCAGGTACGTGTAAACACCATGTACTTATATCGACACTGTTCAATCTTATTCTTATCAAGGGTTCACCAAACCCCTGATAGTTCTCGTAGCTACCTGAGTATAATTTAGCCATAAGGAATGCATCACCTAATCGATTTACACTATCGGAGAATATCGATCTGAGCAACCCCACCCCTACCTTTTGGTTATCAGTCGCTGATGCGGCACGAGTTGACGCCAACACCCCTATGGCACCACCATGTGGCCACTTCTCGAGGTAATCACCAAGCCCATCCTTGGCTAAACGGTCGAAACACCCTACCCCACATGCACCGAAGTA
>NMUJ01000070.1 GCA_002256535.1 Caldifarciminota bacterium 4484_18 | reverse complement strand
TTAGAGGATGTGTTCAACGTATTCGAATCCGTCTGGCGTACACGTAAGGGATACTTTCACAGCCCCGAACACGAGCGTATGCGGTTTGAGCACGGTAAGTCGGTACTGTTGCGATTCATGGAAGAGGAGAAGGATGCACCCCCACCCGTATTTATTGAAGAAGCCTTTCGTGTAACTGTCGAGGGCATCCTAATAAACGGTAGGTGGGATCGTATTGATTGGCACGATGATGGTGGTGTGATCATCGATTACAAAACCGGTGATGTAAAAGATGAGGCTACCGCCAAACGCAAGTTACGCGAAAACTGGCAATTACCCATATATGTGCTCGCATTTTACGAAAGGTTTGGCGTGCTACCAAATAAGGTGATGCTGAAATTCGTCGATACCGGGGTAGAAGCCAGCTTAAAGAAGATCGATGATAGCAAGACCAAAGCTGTTGAGGTTATCAAAGAGGTATGGGATAAAATACGTAAGGGTGAGTTCGACCCCACCCCACAATATATGGCGTGTGACCATTGTCCTTACCGAAGGTATTGTAAATACAGGGGATGAACACTACAGTGGTGACCGGTGACCAGGTGGTAAACCAACTTATACCACGTATCACACAACGTATGGAGGGGCTCAATTTTACACCCAAACTCGCAACCCTTATGGTAGGTGACAACCCCAGCATACGTTCATACTTCAGGAGTATCAAAAAGGTAGCCCAAAAGTATGGGATAGAGGTTATCGAGCTAACCTGGGATTGTTGAAACCATATCACCAACTAAGGATGTAGATTGTATGCACCCATACAATCTGGGCTTGTTGATGGCGGGGCGGCCACGGGTTTTACCCTCCACCGTAGGTAGTGTATGGGAGATACTGCAGTTCATAGGGGTACCGCTCACCGGTAAACGTGCCGTTATTATAGGTAGGAGCCTCGTCGTTGGTAAGCCACTGGCAATGTTATTACTACAAAAGGGAATAGATGCCACCGTAACTGTGTGTCACTCAAAAACGGAACAACTCACCGAGATCACCCATGAAGCCGATATACTCATAGTAGCTGCTGGTAAACCACACCTTATCGGTAAAAAGCACGTTAAGCGTGGCACGATAGTTATCGATGTCGGTATCAACGTAGTCGCTGGTAAGCTGGTTGGTGATGTAAAGTTTGACGAAGTGTACCAGCTCGCAAGCTACATAACACCAGTACCTGGTGGTGTAGGTAAAGTTACCACCCACTACCTTATGTATAACCTGGTAAAATCCTATGAGCATAGAAGGTAAAACTGTGGTTTTGGATCCCGGTCATGGTGGTGCATCCAAAGGAGCTGTGGGCCCGACCGGGCTCGAAGAGAAATCCGTCAACCTTCATGTGGCATTGCTGGTGAAGTCGAAACTCGCATCCCGAGGTATTAAAGTAATCCTCACACGTGATGGCGATTACGATGTACCACTCGACCGCCGTGTAGCGATCGCCAGACAAGTTAATGCAGATATTTTCATATCAATACATCACAATGCCAACGCAGAAAGGGACCCCACAATCAACCGTACCGAAATATACTACCCATGGGAAGGTGAAACCCCATCCGAAGATCTGGCCACTCATCTATACCTTGCATTCCGTAGGCATATAGGGTTGGAGACGTTACCTCCACTACCATCCACCTACAGGGTGATGCGTGAAAATGTCGAACCTACCGTGTTGGGTGAAGCCTCGTATATATCCAACCCCGAAAACGAACGTCAGCTCAGACGTAAAGAATACCTTGAGCGTGAAGCTTCCGCATATACCGAGGCGATCATCAACTACCTTGCAGCCGGTAATGCCAACCTCCAGATAACACCACAAGCTAAGTATATAGAAGTGACAGGTGACGATATCGATCCCGCCACAATTGAGGTATTTATAGACGACAAACCTTACGGCTATAGATATTGTAACGGAAGAATACTGGTACCATACCCACAACGTAGAGCCAACCTCACAGTAAAAGTACGTACCAGCAGGTAAACCTTACCCTTTAGACATAAAGCCATGCTATCCAAACGTTATGATCGATCCGTTACCAGCTGACCCGCTAAACCTACGATTAGCGAGATATATAAAGGGATGTTTGAGAACAACAGGGGTGGCAGCTGAACTCACGTGGGGTTCGATGCTCGATGCCCAAACCGACACGTATAGGGTGGATAAGATATTTCGTAATTCACCCCACATTGTGGTGATGGTATCACATTTCGAGCCCACACTTGTTGAGGACGGTGTCGCAGGTTTCTACTATTACCTCAACGAAGATGGTAAACAGCTTGCAAAGTTGTTGAAAGATTCACTTGTCAATGAACTCAACATGAACGATCTTGGGTTACACGAATGCTCAAAATACCCGATAATACAGATGTTTGCCCCCCGTGCGTATATAGTGCCAGGTTTGTGGCACCCCTACAGCAAAGTAGAAGACACATCATATCAACGTCAAATCGCCTCCATCATAGCAAACGGCATACGAAAGTTTTGGTCCGACCTCATTGAATCCACCCATGACAATATTGACAGTTGATATTTTTAGTGGATTATTAAATAATGGATAAATCTGCCATCCATAAACGTATACGTCAAGTACGCGAAAAATTAGGGTTCACCCTGCGTGAGTTTGCCGAAAAACTTGGCTGCACAGTGCAAGCGGTTTGGAATTACGAAAATAGGAGGTTACCTCCGTACGATATGCTCATCAAGATAAGTGAGCTGGGTGGTGTATCCATCGATTGGTTACTTAAGGGTGAAGAACCCAAACGTACCAATAGCATAGACATACTCTGGGAGGAGACACCCGACCTTATGGCTGCACTTAAGGATTATGCTGACGCCAAACGCAAAGAACGTGCTGCACTGGAGAGAATCTATTCCTTACTCAAACCCAAACCCGGATAGCGTGCACGTACGAGTTTCGCATAGTTGCTTCTGGGGTACTCCTCCAAAAGTCGCCGTAAAATATGGCTCCTTTCGTTAGTATCAGCTACACATAAAGCTGCTCGATAAAGTGCATATGGTGCCAGTACGCTTTCGGGATATTTATCCACAAGTTCGAGGTATTCCTCCCTCGCACTGATCGGATCGTTCTCTGCAAGATAGCAATCCGCTATCCCCATGATAGCGGCTGCACGTAGTTCTTTATCTTTACAGTCTTGTAGCAGCTCCTCGTAGTAGGTGCATGCCTCTTCGTATTCAGCACGAAAATAGGCTATATTACCCAAAAAGTACATAGCACGTTGTGCAACCGCATAATTTGGGTAGGTCTCAATTAATTTCTTCCACTGTGATTCAGCATTATCGAAATCGTTACCCATATAGTAATATTGGCCATTGAAATACAACGTATAGGCTTGCGATATACGATGTTGCTTAGCCCTCTGCAGGTATATGCCTAACGCTATAACTGCCACTATCCCAAGTATAGGGTACACCAACAACGAAGGTGCATGCTTAACCCTCACCCAGTAGTTAATAAGTGTTTCTGTAAATACATCGCGTTTTAACTCCTTGCGGGTGAGCTTCTTTCTCTTCTTTGCCATCCTCAGAATACTATTTTATCACAACAAACTTACCCACCTGTATATCACCGGTCTGGAGGTTCTCCACACTATAGATGTATATGCCAGGTGCGATAGCTTGATATTCGCTCGAAAGCAGGTCCCAGCTCTCCCAACCCACCACCGGATCGTTGTGCTCTATTTCTCGCACCAGATCGCCACCCAACGTGTAAACCCTTATCTTACAGTGTGGTGGCAGGTTCATGAACACAATACGCCGGTCCTCTTCGGTCCATGCAAGGCCCGGTCGTGGATACTCCCACCTTATGGATGTATAGTCAAAATCTCCACGATATGGGTTGGGTACGACAAGCACCTTCTTCTTACCAGTGGTATCAGCTGGCGGCCCCGGTAGCACCGTTATGATGTTCTGTTCCACTGCACTTTCGAGAAACTCCTCCAGCTGAAACACCGTATCCGGTGTAGCAAACGCCGTCACACTATAATAAATCGGCATACAATTTTGTACCCCATAATCCCATCACCACATAATACAGCTACAGTCAACGGTAGCGTATCACCCGGCACTATCTCAAACGGTCCAAACCCAAACAGGAACCTCGTATCCATCGCCTCCTCAGGTGTCTGGTCAGGCATTATCACGGCACTTGATAGCATCTCGTACCTCTTATAATCTGGTTTGGGCGATCCTTCACCCCTATACCAGTGGAATGACATCTGCAGTTGTGACATATCACCCGGTGTCTGTATTATCCTTATGCCGAGTGGACTCAATGCATCACCATCGGGCCCACCAGGTGCATCCTGTATCACAGCCATCATACGGTCGGGGTCAAACCACGTAAAATCGTCCTCCCAAATATGAGGTTCACCTGCGGCTGGATCCGTAAACCTACCCACATCACCATCGACGAAAAACCCTACGTATGCTTGATGTAGTGTATCGGTTTCGTTTAGGTTTATTATCTTATAATCCACATATATGAAATCCTGCAGGAAGCCATACCCCCACGAGTAACTACGCTGTATGATCTCGATATTCAATGGATGATGGTATTGTATATCAAGCCTCGTATTGTCAAAATAGCGGGTGACAAAATCCTGTGCCGATACCTTAACATAAGGTGTCCAGTATGGTATATCGTAAAACATATCAGCGGTTTCCACCACCCACATTGTATCCCATTCGTTTTGTGTGGGATAACATTCATATAGTGGACCTTCCCAACCCTCATAACCTGTGGTAACATAGGGTTCACCCTCAACTATAGCACCTATCCATACACCAGCCCCACATAGGTGTTCTTCCAACGAACCTGGCGGAAACTCCGCAGCTAATCCCGAATATCCTGCCTCCCCCCCACTACCTATTGTACCCATGTTGGTGAGCACCAACCACAGCTTACCAATATTGTGACGTTTCCAGTCCAATGGATATGCCACCTTCTCACATGGGGGTGCCTTGTCTAAAGTACGGGCTTGTAACGAACCCATCATTAAACCTATCACCACTATTAAGCTCACATGACGCATTTTACCTCCAGATTAAAATTTAAAACATCCATTGGAAGGTCAACCACCTCGCGAAGCTTCAAACTTCTGTATAATGCTTTTGAAAAGCACCGTACGTGCATAGGGGTTACCTCTTTTGAATACGGAAGAACCACTCACTCACCCCACGCTGGCTCAATTCCTTCACCTTCTGTAATGGGGTTGAAATAAACCGCTGTCCACCGAACCCTGGATTGACGGTCATCACCAGCACGAAATCCACCTCATCAACGTAAGGCTCAACCACCTCTAATGGAGTATTGGGGTTGATCGCTATACCGGTTTTGACCTCCTTTCTCATCTCACTGATAAGCTCCGGTGTCACACCCACCTCTACATGTAAGCTTATCCAATCGGCGCCTGCAGCTTTAAACCGCATCCAATACTTATCAGGTTGTGCTATCATCAAGTGTACATCCAACGGCAACGATGTTAACTTCCTTATCGCCTCAACAATCATTGGCCCAAACGTGATATTAGGTACAAAATGGCCATCCATCACATCGAGATGCAAAAAATCCGCCCCCCCACGTTCGACCTGCCTGATCTCCTCTTCGAGCTGCGAAAAATCCGCCGATAGCAGTGACGGGCCAAACAAGATCGACATAAAAGGTTAACCTTTCACCACACC
>NMUJ01000069.1 GCA_002256535.1 Caldifarciminota bacterium 4484_18 | reverse complement strand
TTCGTCCCACGTACCACGTGCCATAGCTATCGTCTGTACCCAACCTGCAGCTGGGTTACCGTTATGATCGTATATTGATAGCCAACACCCATCAGTTGCATTATTGACAGCACACAGGTGGTTGTGCCACATACATTGTATCGATATCCACACCCTTTGTCTCTTTACCAGCTTCCACCTCTATCGACTTGGGTATAACCACCCTTCCTGTTAACGTATCACGTTCACCGTACCAACCAATAAGATCCTCTTCCGGTTCGTACGTGAAGTTGTTATTCACATCCTTGATAGCAACAACAAAGTACGTACCGGGTTCCACCAACTGTATCTTGTAGCTACCATCATTACCTGTCAGTGTACCATTCAGTTTAGTGTAGTCGATACTCTCACCTGCTGCAAGGCTATCTTTACCAATTGCCAACACTATCGCACCACTTACGGGGTTACCACCATTTGTGACCGTACCCGATATGCTACCCTTGCGTTTGAGGTGTGAGCAACTTATTATCGTAATGATAACGAATAATGGTATTAGCTTCTTCATCGTACCTCCTATAGAGCAGGATTTACAAACATCAATTTTTAAAAATAAAAATAAATCTCAACCGTCAACACCTACATTTCCATCGATAACCGAAAATTCGGAATAATAACAATTTTTGTAACATCACTACGTTGACAACCTTAGCGTTTAGGCCATTATAAGATGATGGATGAGGTACCCAAGACTAAGAACCTATCACTCGAGGATAAGCCATCCAAGAAACTTATGAAGTTGAATCACATGCAGCTTCGATAATACTGGTGCATAACCTTCCATCTGGTGACCCGACACTCAGCCAGGACAATGTTAAACTCACCCAACGCGTATTGGAAATGAGCAAGATGATAGAGATAAAGCTTTTCGATACGTTATCGTCGATAACAAGAAATACTATAGTCTACGTGAGAATACCGATATATGGAAGAACGGTTGACGCAATCTATTTATGAGATCTCAAGAACGTAGCTACCCTATCCGCTATGGCTTCACCCGTAAGCCCATAAATTTGCAACAATTCAGATCTCACGTAGGGTGTTCTCCTCAACCGTTATTATTGGTCTATCAGCTATATCTTGTAACACCCGTGTGTCTAAGGGTTTGACGAACCGCGCATTTATGACACCTACATCGTAACCTTTAGATTTAAGTATTTCAGCTGCCTCCAGTGCAGGTATAACCATCGACCCAATCGCCACAATGTTGGCAGTTTTACCGAGTTGCAACACCTCAGCTTTACCTATCTCTATTTTCTCCGGCTTTCTTTGCCAATCGATCTTACCTACACTTGCCTTTGGATACCTAATCGCTACAGGACAATATTGGGTATCATCCGCAAATACGATATATCAAATATACCTTGATGTGTTACACCGTCACCACCTACTATACCAGCACGATCGATCACAAACACCACAGGTAACCTTTGTATCGCTACATCATGTATGGCCTGATCAAACGCCCGCTGCAAGAACGTCGAATATATCGCACATACTGGACGTAACCCCTCAACTGCCAACCCCGCACTAAATGTGACCGCATGCTGTTCAGCTATCCCGACATCAAAACATCGTTCAGGTAACCGCTCCTTAAAATACTGCAACCCAGTACCTGCCAGCATAGCCGCAGTAACCGCCACAATACGTTCATCATCTGCTGCCAATTCAGCTAACGTTCTACCCAACAACTTCGAATACGTCAATTTGTTGTCCTGTATCAACTCACCAGTATTTGGGTCAAACGGTCCCGGCCCATGATAAGTGGTAGGATCGTAAGTTGCTGGCCTATACCCATAACCTTTTTGTGTGATAACATGTACAAAATATGGGCCACGTAGCCGTTTGATACGTTTGAAAGTATCAATAAGCTGGTCGATATCATGTCCATCTATCGGCCCAACATAACTTATACCGAGCTCCTCAAACACCGTAGTCTGGCCCGCCAAGCTCCGTATGCTCTCCTTTATGCGTCTCATGAGGTCGATGGCAGGTTCGCTCACCGTATTCGGTAATTCGTTCAACATCTCCCATAGCTTATCTTTAAGCCTACGATATACAGGTGATGTAGCTATCCTCGATAAGTGTGCTGACATACCGCCAACATTTTTTGATATACTCATCTGATTATCGTTCAACACCACTATCATATCTGTCTTTAAGAAACCGAGCTGGTTCAACCCCTCATACGCCATACCCGCAGTAAGTGCACCATCCCCTATAACTGCTATAACTTTATAATTCTCACCTTTAAGATCGCGTGCCACAGCTATACCGAGTGCCGCTGATATTGACGTACCTGCATGCCCGGTACCGAATACATCGTATTCGCTTTCATCACGTGATGGGAACCCACTTATACCACCGTACTGACGTAGTGTATGGAATTTGTCCTTCCTACCGGTGATTATCTTGTGGGTATAAGATTGGTGCCCCACATCCCAGATTATCTTATCCGTGGGTGTATCAAACACATAATGTAATGCAAGCGTAAGTTCGACCGCACCAAGGTTAGGTGCAAGGTGGCCACCGGTTTGGCTCACCGTACGTATGATGAACTCACGTATCTCCTCAGCTAATATCTTAAGCTCCGCTATAGACAATGACTTTAAGTCAGCTGGCGTGTTTATGCTGTCCAAAATGCGCATCTACTTGAGTTCACGCAACCTATAACCCTCCTTATCTTTGATGAGCTCCTTGACCTTCAGTTCAGCAGCTTCAAGCTTCTTACGACAAAACTCTAACAATCTCTTACCTTCTTCATACAATGTGATAGCCTCTTCCAATGGTATATTGCCACGTTCAAGTGTAGATACGATCTCTTCTACCCTCTGTAGCGCCTGTTCAAACGTTAGCTGATCTTTCATCTTATGACGATAAGTTTATGCATCGCCTCATATTCACCAGCTTTGAATCTCAAGAAGTACACCCCAGCAGGTAACTTAATCGGTACCTCATACTCGTATCTACCGGGTTCGTACAATTTATGCAACATGCTACCTACCTGTTGACCCAACACATTATATAGTGTGATGGATACACACTCCTTGGTTGGTAACTCATACTGCAGCTTTATCCTATCAACCACGGGGTTAGTCACGTGTAAGTCGAACCTCGTTATAGCTGGGGTGGTCTCCTCCACACCCGTAAGTATCGCATATTTTATCGCTACATCGTCTATGTACCAACCCGCCTCTGTGATTGAGTAATCACTACCGAAATGGAACTTTATAATCACAGTATCACCTGCATATGGGGTAAGGTCACACATCACCTTATGCCATGTTGTATCTGTACCTGTGAAGCATGGTTCATTGGGTATACCCGCATTACCGTAGCTTGCCGTCCCCGTATAATATGGGTCTGTATCCAATATACGCCAGCTGGTACCACCATCAGTGGATATCTTCACGTTACCGCCGTCCCAGCGATTTTCGATATCGTACCATTCGTCATCAAGATCTGTACCCCATAATCTCTCACCACTATGTGCAGCAGATGGCCCCACTGTGGGGGTACCCCACTCCCATAGGATTCCATGTGGTATAAATCCGCCATTTGAGGTTTCAAAATCAAACTCGTATAGGGTATGGTAAGGTGCAAGCATTAACTCGATGAACACCGTATCGTACTCACCCACCTGCGTATCGACTCTAACTGTTGCATAACCCTCTTTCGCAGCACATAATGCATATCTACCAGGGTAGACCGGAAATGCAAACCTACCACTGGTATCCGTGATCGTACATCCACCGGGGATTAGAGTTACCTTTATACCTTCACGGCCAGCGTCACACGTACTCGCTATCCCATGTATTAACGAAGGTGGTGGTGGCTCCTCAGCTAATAGGTAATATACCGTGTTAGCCAATAAATTATGCCGCATAGTGCTATCGCTGATGCTGACAAAATTCAATGCATAGAAAACGATCTGTGCACTCTGAGGTACAGGGTTGTTGTCATAAACCAGTATACCAGCACAGTTTGTATAATTCGTAGTATGATAAACGAGATACGCATCCTCTGTAGGTACGAGTGCATCCTCATCACCCCAATCGTCATAATCTAACGAAATCGTACTGGGTACCGAGTATGGTGTACTAACTATCGGATGGTCTTCCATATCGGATTCGAGTACCAGCGGCCCAGCATTGTCGGCTTCCCAATCCACAATATGTAGCACGTTACGTGCAAATTCAACATCATCATCGAAATCGTAACCTATTTCACCACCTTCTATCAATAACTTACCACCTGCCTGCACGTAGTCTATAAGCCAATCCCGATATTGAGATGCCTCCAACGGGTCATGGTCGTCACCATCACACCAGATAAGTAAATCATAATTCCACCAATCGTCCAGGTTGGTGGCGTTTGAATTGACACGCTCCACATTGAACCCTTCAGCTACCAGAATGGCTTCCATCTCCTGCGCGGATTCACCTACCTTTGATGGGTCGTTATATGTGAATTTGTATTTACTGAAGCCATCTTTAACCTTGGCACCACGTGTACCATTGTCGTCATTGACAATCAGTATATTACCGATGGTGGGTGGTAACTTGAAGTCTTCGTTGATCGAATCACCACTTACGGTGACCTCACGTACTACTGGTATATGCTGGGGTGCAAACACCCTAAACCTATACATGAAATACGGTAAGCTCACACTATAGTTACCGGTAACTGGATCGCTGTTCGTTTGCGTATAAAGTTCATTATTATCGACCCTGTAGATAGATATAGTAGCTGCTAATGAGCTGTCAGTACCTTCTTCGTAGACCCTACCATAGACTATACCCCACAGTGAAGGTGTAAGCTCAAACGTGTAAAAGTTACCCCCATATGCCACAAATATTGAGTCAAAAAATGGGTTATATCCAAAATGGCGTATGTAAATATCATACCAGTCAACCGCTACACTATCCGCAAGCGTAAAGTTACCATCATTATCGGATATCAATGTAAAGACTGGATCTACCAACCCCGTATCACAACCATGTGGATAGCCACGTATCACAACCTCAGGTATTGGATTACCAGCAGTATCGGTGACGCTACCCTCTATGGTGCCATACACTTTGATAACCGGTATCTCGTATGTGATGACTTCGTATCCCGTATCCGCAACCGCCAATCTGAGCGTACCGTATGAAGTAGGTATCACCGTAAGCACACCTTCATCACCCGCGTAGTAAACCAATGTATCGATACCCACCCCACGTGCATAGGCGAAGAACCCATAAATACTGGTGGTTATCGTTATATCACCCGCATAGTATGCGGTTAGGCTACCGGTTAGCCCGATCTCAGGTACCTCAACCTCATAGCCTGCAGTGAAGCTGGTTGCACCTATAACCCATATCGTATCGGTGAACACATCGAACGTCTCACCTGGCCGTCTACCCTTTAATACCAACGGTTCACCATATGGTGGGAAGATCGATAACATAACCTGTCCGTACGAATTCGTATACCCTTCTACACTTACACCCCAACCATTTATCCTCACCCATACGTCCTGTAGTGGTGCACCCGCCGTATCGGTTATCGTGACCGTAACTTCTGTTGTTTGTGCCACCGGTATCGTGTCAGGTTCTACTTCTATATTGCCGGGTAGCACAACAAGTACCGAATCTTCATAAGTTGCATAGTTATGCTTGGTAATGGTGATATACATATAACCCTGTTGTGTAGGTGGTGGATTAAGTTCCACCACTGCCTGACCGCCACTCGAATACGCTACCCCATAGAGGATACCGTCCATATATAGAGCGACGAGCGCCGAATCCGTATCCACGTTTATGGTGAAACTCGATGCCCCTAAAGGTAAGATGTCAGGGTAGCTTACGACAAATTCAGTAGGTTCTAATGTATAGAGGTCCATGGATGGATCACCAAATACGTGATATGCTTCGTAGTAGTATTGAGGGGTGGTCCATGGTGCTCCTGTGCCGCCCCATTCGTACACATTATAAAGGCCAAGCTGTGTCGCCCCACCTATGAATGTAGTTGTCGGTTCGATAAATAATGGACGGAACCACCCTATCTGTAAGGTATCATCCCATACCCAATAACTGCTGGGTGCGGACCCAAAATACGCTACTGCACC
>NMUJ01000068.1 GCA_002256535.1 Caldifarciminota bacterium 4484_18 | reverse complement strand
TTGGCAATAACTGGTGGTAAGTTTGGCGAACGTTGGCGTGATATATGTAAAGCGTTTGGGTTAAATACACTCACGATAGATCCAGAATGGGGTGATCGTGCCGACCCTGAGGATGTTAAAAGTATGTTGAATGAACACCCCGACATAAAGGCAGTATTTGCAGTATTATCCGAAACGAGCACGGGAACACTTGAGCCAATAAAAGAGTTGGGTGAAATAATAAAAGGTAGGGATAATACCATATTCGTTGTTGATGCAATCAGTGGGCTTGGTGCATGTAATATAGAGGTGGATGGGTGGAGTGTTGACATTTGTGTTACAGGTTCACAGAAGGGGTTGATGATGCCACCTGGCCTGGCATTCGTTAGCATAAGTGATAAGGCGATGAGATTTGTCGAAACTTCCAAGTTACCAAAGTATTACTGGGATTTTAAGGCGATGCTCAAGTCACAGGCAAAGGGTCAAACCGCATATACGCCTGCAGTATCACTTATTATAGGGTTAAAGAGTGCACTCGATCTCATCAAACAAGAAGGTATGGATAACGTTTTGGCACGACACCACCTTCTGGCTGAAGCCACCCGTGAAGCGGTAAAAGCTATAGGGTTGGAGTTACTTAGCAGGTATCCCGCGGATTCGGTAACTGCCATAAAGGCACCAGAAGGTATAGATGGTGAAACCCTTAAAAAGCAGATGGACACAAAATATGGTGTAAAAGTAGCAGGTGGCCAAGCACACCTGAAGGGTAAAATAATAAGAATTGCACATCTCGGGTATATGGGGCCATTCGATACAATTGCGGCGATTGCGGCACTTGAGATGGCACTCAATGATCTTGGATATCCAGTAGAGCTGGGTAAAGGTGTAAAGAAAGCATTAGAAATCATCTATAAAGGGTGGAAATAACCTATCATCGATCATCAAACAGGAGGAAAGATGAAATTAATCATCGCCGATCCTATTGATGAAGCAGCAAAGAATGAACTTATGAAGCTCGTGAAGGTGGAGGATCTTTCCGATATACCCAAAGATGAACTACCGAAATATGTTAAAGATGCCGACATAATGGTGGTACGTAGTGCAACAAAAGTGAGACGCAATATGATCGATCAGATGCAGAATATGAAACTCATCATACGTGGTGGTGTAGGCATCGACAACATAGATGTAGAATATGCACGTGAAAAAGGTATCGAAGTACGTAACACACCAGCTGCCAGCAGTATAACGGTGGCAGAGCTTACGATTGCACATATGTTGGCGGTTGCAAGACATATACCCTACGGGACACAGAGTCTCAAACAAGGTAAGTGGGAGAAAAAGAAACTAAAGGGTATGGAGCTCTATGGTAAGACGGTTGGTATAATAGGGTTGGGCCGCATAGGGAATGAGGTTGCCAAACGTGTACAAGCGCTTGGTATGAAGGTTATAGCATACGACCCATACGTTAAAGAGTCAGCGGTTGCGAAACTCGTGGATCTCGATACTTTATTAAGGGAGGCTGATATCATCACAATACATACACCGCTTACAGCTGAAACACATCACCTTATTGGTAGGAAAGAGATCGAGAAGATGAAAGACGGTGTTATCCTCATAAATACTGCACGTGGTGGTGTGATCGATGAATCTGCAATCATTTGGGGGTTGGAAACTGGCAAAATATATGGGGTGGGGCTCGATGTATACGAACAGGAGCCATTACCAGCAGATCACCCATTACTTAAGTTTGATAATGTATCGCTTACACCACACATAGGGGCACAAACTGCAGCCGCAAGGGAGAGGATAGGTCAGGAAGTTGTAAAAATAGTGCGTGAATTTGTAAGCAAGTGATGGCAGAGATTAGACCCTTACGTGGATATCGTTATAACCTAAACAAAGCTGGGGTTCCATCCAGATTGGTGACACAACCTTACGATAAGATAACACCGGAGATGCAAAAATCCTACTATGAGATGAGCCCGTACAATTTTGTGCGCCTGATACTGAATTCGAGTGATGACCCATACGAGGAGGCAAAGGAGACACTTGAAAGATGGATAAATGAGGGAATACTCATTCAAGACAATAAACCCGGTATATATCCATACTACCAAGCTTATAGGACACCATGGGGTGAACACCGTATCAGACGTGGGTTCGTGACACTGTTGAAGCTCAAAGAGTTCACATCAGGGGTGGTGCTACCACACGAAAAGACGTTACTGGGGCAGATATTCATGTTATATCCAGATAGGGAACTTAAAATAGTGGAAATGATCGACAATAAAATTAAGGATACATCTCCACTTATGGAAACGGAAGAACACTATGAACCAGGTGTAACCCACAGATTATGGTACATAGACGATAAACAGCTTATAAATAAGATACGTAAAGAGATGCTGGACAAACATCTATTGATTGCAGATGGACATCATCGCTATGAGACCGCTCTACTCTATAGTAAAGAGCATCCAGGTGCAAATTACGTAATGGTAACACTCGTGAGTATGGACGATCCGGGGTTGCTGATATTGCCCACACATCGTGCGATCAAGGGTGTACAGATTGATGATAGGTTTTGGACTAAATTAGGAGAGGTTTTCAATTATCGTGAGGTATCCAAATCAGTGTTACAGGAGGCCATGCATAAAAAGAAGAAAGGGGTATGGGGGGTTTACGTAAACAGCAAGTATTATCTGTTGGAGCTAAATAACCGAAACAGGTTGAATGAGCTGTTACCCTCTGACATGAGTGATACATGGTGTGACCTCGATGTGGTGATATTGCATAAGGGGATACTTGAACCTATCTTAGGTATACCTGAAGAGCCTGGTGAAGCCAAAAAATATATCGATTATCTACGATATGAAGATAAGGGGGTGAAGGGGGTGGACGAAGGCAAATATACAGCATTGTTCTTGCTCAACCCGGTTTCTATTAAAGAAGTAGAACAAGTAGCGCTACAGGGGGAGAAGATGCCCTCCAAATCCACAGATTTTTATCCTAAACTCATAAGTGGGTTGGTACTTTATAAATTTGAATAGGAGGGTGTATGGACCTTGTAATTAAGGCAAGACACTTTGAATTACCAGATAATCTTAAAGCGTTTATAGAGAGAAAGATGCATAAATTGCTACGATTCGTTTGAAACCGTGTTTGAACATGCACTCAAGAAGATGGAACGCCAAATCACGGACTATGAACATCGGCTTAAAGAGAAGCCATAATGCATAAGTTGATACTGGATGGGGAGACACTCGACCTTACATCTCTCATATGGGCGACATTTGATGAAACCGTAAAAGTTGAAGTAGCAGAGAAGGCATGGCATAACTTACAACGTTCCTATGAAAATCTTAAGCGATCCGTCGACAAAGGTACCCAAATATATGGGGTAACCACCGGCGTGGGGGCAAACGAAAGGATAACCCTTAAAGAAAGTGAGCGGCTCAACTTTCAAGAAAAGATTATTAAAAGCCATAGTGTGGGTGTAGGTAGTAATGTACCAAAGGATATAGTACGTGCCACGTTGATATTGAAGATTAATAGCTTGATAAAGGGATATTCAGGCGTACGAAAGGAGATTGTCGAATATATGACCGTATTTCTCAGTTCCCACATGTACCCAACGATACCGGAGAAGGGGTCATTGGGTGCATCAGGTGACCTCGCCCCATTATCACATATGGCGCTACCGATAGTTGGGCTGGGTGAAGTTACGTACGGTGATCGACTTATAGAAGGTGCAGAAGCGTTGAAAATACTGGGGTTAAAGCCACTGAGGTTGGAGCTTAAGGAAGGGTTGGCGCTTAACAATGGGTTACAGTATTCATTAGCTTTGGCAGCCCTTAATATAGACGAAAGTTTGTTCCTACTCGATGAAGCTATAAAAGCGTTCGTGTTAAGCTTAGAGGCGATATTGGGGTTTGGTGAAGCGTTCAGGTCTGAGGTGGCTAAAGTTAGAAATATACCGGGAATGCAATATATAAATAGTCGAATATGGGAGTATATCAAAGACAGTAAACTTATAGATACAGTTGCTGGACACAAACAGGATCCGTATTCGTGGCGTACTTTCACACAGGTGGCAGGTACTGTATACGACAACTTACAATATGTCAGGGCCACTGTTGAGAGGCTGCTTAATAGTGTAACAGATAACCCATTGGTGTTCACGGATGGTGTGGTGTCAGCTGGTAACTTTCACGGTGAGGACCTGGCACTCGCCATGGATTTTCTCGCACTAAACATAGTCTCACTGGGTACAATATCTGAACGACGGGTATTTGCATTGTTGTCGACACATATGAATCGCGGGTTACCACCGTTCCTTGCTAATAAACCTGGTGACAATGGGCTTATGATGATACAATACACGGATGTGTATCTGGTGGCTGAAAATCGACAGCTGGCCACCCCAGTCGTAGGGCATTCCATACCCACATCGGCGGATCAGGAGGATTACGTTAGCTTATCCGCGTTATCAGGCTTAAGGGTGAGGAATATGTTACAAAACCTGTACAAGATAATAGCTATCGAGTATATAACAGCGGTACAAGCGATAGATTTTAGGGGGCCAGAAAATTTAGGTAAGGGTAGTCGCAAAATCTATGAAGAGGTACGACAGGTCATACCATTTATTAAGGAGGATTGTACGTTATACGAATATATAGAGGAGATGGCAACCCATCTCCGCAACAAATATCGTGAATATGCGGTACAAAGAGGCAGGTGTTGACCTCGATAAGGCTAAAAGGGTTGTGGATATTTTGCGTGAAATTGACTCACAAATAGGGGAGTTCGGTGGGATATTCCCAATAGACGAAGAGCGATACATTGTCGCCAGTGTTGATGGTGTAGGCACGAAGATCACAATAGCGGTTGAACTTGACAAACATCGTGGTATAGGTGAAGACCTGGTTAACCATTGTGTTAATGATATATTCTGTATGGGGGCGAAACCTTTATTCTTTATGGATTATTTTGCCACAGGTAAGCTGGACCTTGGTGTGTTCAAAGAGGTGATACAGGGGATAGACGTGGCAACAAAAGCACATGATATGGTACTGTTGGGGGGTGAAACTGCAGAGATGCCCGGTTATTACGAGGGTGGTGAGTATGAACTTGTGGGCTTTATAGTGGGTGAAGTGAATCGAAATGATAGACTACCAAAGAGACAAAAGATAAAGCCAGGCGACTTGGTGATAGGGTTCAGTTCATCAGGTTTACATACAAATGGGTACTCCTTAGTGCGTAAAATTATAGCGGATGGAAAGTTATCACTTGATAGATATTACGATGAGATAGGTAACACCTTAGGAGATGAGCTGCTTAAAGTGCACAGATCGTATTTTTTCCTGTATCCGTACCTGTCACACATAAAGGCGATAGCACATATAACAGGGGGTGGCCTCTATGATAACCTGATCCGTGTGTTACCAGAGGGATTAGGTGCGAAAATAAAAAAGATATGGCCTATACCTCCCATATTTAATTTGATCATGAAATATGGTAATGTCAGTGAAGAAGAGATGTTTCGTGTTAACGTCCGGTTACGATATATGTTGATAATAAAGAGTATCGAGTAGATGAAATCAAAAAAGAATACGTTGAGGAAGAGCTCTGTGGTGATCGCAAACATGTATGGATAATACGTAGTGGAATTAGCACCTACAAGTTGGAATTGTACACATCTGGTGAGCTCAACTTTATTAAACTGTGACGAATACCTACAGTTATGGAAATTAAGTAGCGATTGACATCACCCGTAGGGTGCTATTTTATAAGCACGATGTTAGACCTAAACGGTAACCACGTACTGGTGACTGGAGGGGCAGGTTTCATAGGGTCACATATTGTTGATGCACTTGTGGCATGTGGGGCTGATGTTGTGGTGTATGATAATTTCACACGCGGTAAGATAGAAAATCTGGAGTCTGCACTCTCCACAGGTAAGGTTGAAGTAATCGAAGGCGATATACGTGATACTGCAAAATTGGATAAGGCGATGGAAAGCGTGGATTACGTCTTCCATGAGGCAGCATTGTGGTTATTAGAGTGCGAACAGAACCCACGGCTCGCTATAGATGTGAACATAATTGGTACTTTCAACGTATTGGAGGCAGC
>NMUJ01000016.1 GCA_002256535.1 Caldifarciminota bacterium 4484_18 | reverse complement strand
CCACGTACCGCCAAAAAGGGTGGCGACCTCGGCTGGTTACGTGCGGGTAGCCTCGACCCCAAACTTGAGCGTATCGTATTCTCGTTACGGGCTGGTCAGTTCTCCCTACCCGTGCGTACTAAATCCGGTTACCACATCGTGCTGGTAGAGGATCGTCATCCACTCACTGTTAAGCCATTCGCTGAAGAACGCAAATCCATAACCAACACCTTGAGTCGCAGGTTGGAACGCAAGCTATCACAAGCCTATCTCAAACATATCGAACGTCTTGCCTCCATACGTTACGACGATACGAACATCAATCACATCACCCGTATTGCAGCAGGGTTGAAGCATCGCACCCCACCCGGTGAGCTACCCAGCTTCCCCAACAACTTACGTTCGCTACCGCTTGTATATACGCTGTTTGGTACCGTCACACTGGGGACGATACTCGACCACTTGGAGGGTAGGACACCACGTGGGTTAAGTTGGGACAACCCCTCCAGCTTGAAGGATTACCTCAAGAACTACGTATTGTTTGAGCTCGCCCTACCCATACCTACACCACCCGAATCCGAAGCCCTCTCCTACTATAACGAACATAAGGCTGAGTTCAAGGGCAAACCTTTCAACCAAGTTCGTGGCATAGTATACAATCGCCTTCGTACGAAGATGTTAACCACCCGCATACAGCAGGTGACTGATTCACTCAGACAAGTCTACAAAGTAGAGCTCAACGAACCCAATTTAAAATCACTATTATCGGAGGTTAAATGAAAAAGCATCTTTACATCCTTATCTCGGTAGCCATCGTAGTGATAGCTGGTGCAATACTGGTTACGTTGTTTGTGTTCCGTAGCGACCTGTTACGTAAACCCCGTACCGATATACTCGCCCGCGTAGGTAACGAAGTGCTAACACTTGGCGATTTCTACCGGTTGATACCCGCCGAATATGCAGGTCAGCTCACACTAACCGAGAAACGTACCTTCCTCGATAACTGGGTAAACACCCAGCTACTCTATCTGGCTGCCAAACGTGAAGGTCTCGACAAAGAGCGTGATGTAGTATTGCGGCTCAACCAGTTAGAACGCGAGTTCCTTGCCAACACCTACATAGAGCGTCACCTTGAGACTGAGGAGCCCACCGACGATGAACTACGCCAGTATTACGAAGAGCATCTTCGTGAATTCTCCGAAGAACGCAAGGTTGCCCAGATCGTCGTACCCACCGAAGATGCCGCACGTGCTATACTTGACGAACTTCATCGTGGCAGGAGTTTCACCGACCTTGCATATGAACATTCCATACATCCCTCCAAGAAGCGTGGCGGTGTAATTGGTTACATCCGCAGGGGTGACCTCGCCGGTATGCCACAACTGGAGGATGCCATCTTCCACCTACGAAGTGGTGAGGTAAGTGATATCATACTCGCCTCGGACGGTTTCCATATCGTAAAGGTGCTCGCCATACGTAAGCTATCAAAACCCATCCCCTATGACGATGTAAAGGATATGATACGTAATCGCCTTTATCTTGAAAAGAGTCGTGCCATGCTTGATAGCATATTGAACGACTTACGTAGCAAGATTGCGGTTGAGACCCATCCTGAGCTATTACGTTAATGTTAGCTTTAGTATTAACCACGCTACTACTCGACCGTCCACTCGCCATCGTTGGCGACACCACAGTTATCACCCAAACCGAACTCGACCTCACAATATATCTCACAGGGCTTGTACCGAACGATTCCATCCGCAAATTGCACCTGCAATCACTTATCGACCATAAAATACTGGTTGAACAAGCACTACGTGAATCCATCTCCATCAACCCCGAAGCTATAGAACAAGAGTCGCAAACCAACTGGCAAACCCTATCACCGTTAGTCCATAAACTTGGCCTACCCACATCCGATATAAAGCGTTTACTGCGTACCAAAGCACGTGACGATCTACTCATATACCAGTTACTGCAGAAACATTTCCCAGATGAGCTAAAACTTACCGACCTCGAATTATGGTCCTACTACAAAGAACATAAGGATTCCATCATCACCCCACCAGCTGTCAAGTGTTACCTCACATTCATCCCTTATAGGTTAGATGAAGGTATGCTCATAGCCGAGCAGCGGCTCAAACATATCGTAACCTTATTCAAAAACGGTGTACCGTTCGATTCGCTGGTCAGATTTTCTGACGATACCACCGCACGGCGTACACGTGGTTATATAGGCAATATCCTCATTTCGTACCTTTCCGCCGCTTATGGTAGCCAGTTATCGCAACTCGATCGCGGCGATTATTCAATCCTACCCATGCCACAGGGTTATCTCTTCCTCTACGTAGCTGATCGTGCCGCTGGCTTCGTCTCACTATATCAGCTTACAATAAAGGTATACCCCACACCTGCTGACACACAGGCAACACTCGCCCGCATCACATACGTCAAGTCACTACTTAGTGAGGGTGACCTCCACTCACTACCTTCCTCCGTCATGTTACTATCAGATGGCACCTCATGGCTATCACTAACCGACCTACCTTTCACAATAGAGTATGATTCCATCACATTACACAACCCGACCACCATACCCACAGAGAACGGCTTCTTCCTCATGTACGTATTAGCTAAACGGCCAGCCCGTAGGTTGGAGTTTGACGAGGTGAAACCCCAACTACGTTCCATCTTATGGAATAACAAAATATCGTACCTAAGTAACCAGCTACTCACCGACATACGACATACAGTAACTGTTGTGTATTTAGCAAAATGGCAATAGGTATCACCATAGGTGATCCTGCCGGTATCGGGCCTGAAGTCACCCTCAAAGCCCTAACCGCCCTACAGCTACCCAACCATGCAGTTAAGCTATTCGGTAGCCGCACCATATGGACACGTGTTGCTGAACAGCTTCACCTCCCCATACCCTATGAGATTGTGGACATCCCCACCCCAGCAGATATAAAAGTAGGTCACCCCTCCGCAGCTGCTGGTAAGCTCTCCTACGACGCATTTGTCACCGCTGTTAATGCTGCCCTCCGTGGCACCATACGTGGGTTAGTAACCGCACCTATAAACAAATACAGCTGGCATCTATCCAGCATCCACTACGCTGGCCATACCGAGTTACTTGCAAAGCTCACGCATGCACCCCACTATGCTATGTTGATGCTGTCACCCAAATTACGTGTCACCTTAGTGACAACCCATATACCAATACGTTCAGTAGCGGATGCACTAACAGCTACCGCTATCATCGAAAAGGCCAGGCTCACCCATACCTTTCTCACGCATTACCTAAACATAACCACACCACAGATCGCCGTGCTGGGACTCAACCCACACGCCAGCGACCATGGTGTGATAGGTGACGAAGAGCTACACATCATACTACCAGCCATACAGGAGCTACAACAGTTAGGTTACCACGTATCTGGTCCTTATCCCGCCGATTCGTACTTCGCACGTCATACTGCTGACGCCATAATCGCCATGTATCACGATCAGGGTCTAATCCCTGTAAAACTAACCTCATTCGGTCGTGCCATCAACGTAACCTTGGGGTTACCTTTCATACGTACCTCACCCGATCATGGTACCGCATATGAGATTGCCGGCCGCGGTATAGCTGACCACAGTAGCATGCTGGAGGCCATAAAATCATGTTATGAATGGTCACAAAAAGTTAGCCCATGGACCTCTACGATCTGAAGCGTAAAGCTATCGAGATAAGAAAATCCATAATAGAGATGCTCGGCCGTGCAGGTTCCGGTCACCCAGGTGGGTCACTCTCCATCGTTGAGATACTTGTCCTACTCTATTACGAAATTATGCACCACGATCCCAACAACCCCCATTGGGAGGATCGCGACCGCTTAATACTCTCTAAAGGTCATGCCGCACCCGCCCTCTACGCTATACTTGCAGACCTGGGCTATTTCCCACGTTCTGAGCTGCTACACCTACGACGTTGTGACCATATCCTACAAGGTCACCCGTACAGTTTAGAGATACCAGGGGTTGAAGCCACAACAGGGTCGCTCGGCCATGGCCTATCGTTTGCTGTGGGGGTAGCACTTGCTGGTAAACTTGACCGCAAACCCTATCGTGTGTATGTGGTGCTGGGTGATGGCGAGCTTGAAGAAGGTCAAATCTGGGAAGCCGCCATGAGTGCCTACAAGTACAGGCTGGACAACCTCTGTGCTGTGCTTGATCATAACAGGTTACAGATCGATGGCACCGTTTTCGAGATCAAACGTCTAACTACATTACCCAACAAGTGGCGTGCATTCGGTTGGCACGTCATCGAAGTCGATGGCCATAACTTCATGCAACTCAGCTCCGCATTCCAATCATCTGCTACACAAAATGGTTGCCCCACAATAATAATCGCACATACCGTCAAAGGCAAAGGCGTCTCCTACATGGAGAACCGCTTAGAGTGGCACGGTAAAGCCCCTAAGGGTGAAGAGATATCGCTTGCACTCAAAGAATTAGATGATGCACTTAAGAGATTAGAGAGCGAGAAAGTAAGAAAGTTAGGAGGCTAAAGTTAAGAGTTTCACACGTGAAATTTAAACTCTATGATATCGCCATCCTCTATCTGATATTTCTTACCTTCGAGCTTCACCTTACCCGCTTTTCTCAATCCATCCCAGTCACCCACCTGCACAAACTCGTCATAACTTGTCACCTCAGCTTTTATGAACCCTCTCGCTATATCGGAATGTATCAAACCTGCCGCCTCAATAGCCGTCACCCCCCTACGTATCGGCCATGCCTGTATACGTTTGTGTGCTATCGTATAGAACGTGATGGTATCTGTCACCTGATATACCGCAGCCACCACCCGTCCCGCAGTGGGTCCTTCCTTAAGTAACGGTAAAAACTCGTCACGCTCACCCTCCTCCATCTCCATGATCTCAGCCTCCAGCTTCGCACGTGTCGGTACAACCACTTCACCCGTATCCTCCCATATGGATTTATCGAACTCATCCATCTCACGCATGTTTGCCAGCACCACCGACGGTTTAATAGATAACAGCGAATACCCGCTAACCCAACGCCGTTCGTCCTCACTCAGCTTATCACCCACATACGTACAGGTTTCCAGCCACCCTTTTAGTTTCTCCAAAACATGTACCAACTGTTCATCCCTATGCTTATGCTCCTTATACAATCGCGTAAGTGTACGCTCGATAATCTCCAGATCACGTACCACCATCGTAGTACGTACATCATCATAATACTCACGTGGCCCCCTATCACGGAAATAAGGTATAGTGATCGCAACAATATCAGCATCCTGTGCCATATGCCATCTTTCCTCAGGTATATCGTAGAACTCTATCATCGCATGTACCACCTTATTCGGTTTGATGAGCTGCGTTAGCCTATCCAACCTATCATCCTGCACCTTCATCACACCTGGTCGTACATCTTTCACGTAATGATCTGGCTTCACCCCCGTAAGCAGATAGAATACTGTGCTCTTACCTGCACCTTCAGGCCCTATGAGTGCTACCCTCATCCCCACAACGTGCATCTATTATCACCAGCTCTCTCCTATCAGTAATCTTATAGAGTATATCCCAGTAACCTTCCTTCCTGAACTCCTTCGGACAGTAGAAGAAGTGCTTACCTATAAATACACCTTTCTCGACTGGATTGAATTTCTGCCTATACGCGACAAACGTAGGTGGTGGGTTACCTTTACCGAACGGTTGCATCATTTTAATATAATTGAATATCTCCGTTGTCATGAATTTCGGTATGAACTCACCATCCGCCAGCACCACCCTATGTGAAGTCAGTGGTACTCTCTCAAGTATCGCTTTCTTCACATCCGGTACGAGCCTCGGATGTGTCGTAAACCCACACGCTTCGGGGTGACCACCAAAACTACTGAACATATGCTGTATCTCTTTTAGTATATTGAAGAAGTTCATCCCCTCCACCGCACGTACTTCTCCCTTACCGTGCTCACCTATCACTATCGCTGATTTGTCGTACATCTCACGCAACTTATTAGCGAGCGGGCCAACCAAATTCGCCGGTATATCCTCATGTGCCAATAACACCACACGTGATGAGTTATCCACAAACTCGCTCAAACTCCTAAGATAGAAATTGAGCCTCCTCATCCAACTCTGTGCAAGGAACTCCAACCTCCCCAGTATCTCGATCACCGCCCTACGTTCATCCGTAAGAAAGTATTCCACCACAAGATCTCTACCTTCGGCAATCTCCGGGTCACGTGCATTTATCACCGGTAACACATTATTCGTTATAGCCGTGTATGTTGTACCCCTTTCCGCCATCATCCTATACGCGAACGGGCCACCCTCCATATGGCGTAACGATTCACCACGTTCAAGCCCCAACTTCACCAAACTACGGTTCTCACCCAACAAATACCCCCTATCCGCTATCGTACCCAATGCGGTAATAAACATCAGGTGTGCAAACTTCTCATACCACGTCATATCATCCATACCACATAGCTTCGTAGCTATCGCCTGTGCCACCTTATACGCAACCCCACTACCTACGAGATACTCGTATGGATAGCCATCCACGTGCGGGTTTATGAGCTTATCCGCTATATCCTTACTCGTAGGTAGGTGATGATCCGTCACCCACACCTTCATACCCCACCTCTTTACAGCTTCGTCGACTATCACCTTATTGTTTGTGGCACAATCCACCGTTATGATAAACCTCACCCCCTTACTTGCGAGTAACTCAACATCCTCACGGTTTAACCCAAACCCCTTCTTGTACCTATCCGGTATAAAGTAGTCCACATCTGCACCCACGTATCGTAGCACTGTCATCAGCACCACAGTCGCTATCCTACCATCCGCATCTGCATCACCCCACACCACGATTTTATCACCCGCATCTATTGATTCACGAACGTCATCCACCAACTGTTCCATCCTGCTGAACCTCCACGGTGAGTGCAGATCGTCAAGCTTAGGTTCAAGATACTCACGCACCTTATCCTCTGTATCTAACCCACGGTTGAGCAACAACGTCGCAATTATCGGCGGTACACCTAACCTTTTACTCAACGCATTACGGTCGTCCAAATCAACATGCATTACCTGCCACTTCATTTCAATGTCCAATTGAATGACACCCTATGTATCTGCCCAATATCCATACCACAAAATGCATAATCCACCCTAAACGGTGGTTTGATTATCCCCACCCCCACCGTAATACCCTTACGGGTACGTCCTACCCTACCTGCCAAAAGATTACGATATACATACTCCACACCCACATGCGTGTCGAGGTTCAACATCTGTATCTCGCTCACCCTATGTTCCAGGTTAATCGTACCACTCATACCAAACCTAACATTTCTACCGATATAGCCTATCCCCACATCTATCGTCGGTGGTACAAAATCACGTACACCAGAATCCCAAAACATATACGTACCCGATACGTTACGTAATACCACCCCCCACTGTATACGTCCATAACAGCCAGCCACCCCCAGATCCATCCCTATACCGTACGCACGATCCACATAGTAATCCCTGTATATAGACTTTAACGTCACCCCCACATCGTACCCGTGTACACTCACCGCATACCCCAGATATATCATGTAATCGTTAAGATCCGCCTGCCCGATGAGCTGGTTCATCGTATCCGTAAACACCATATCGGGTATGTTCAACCAGTATATCGCCCCCCCTATACTGTGGGTGGCGTTTGAGTTAACAAACGCCACCCCATTGTATTTCATACCATAATCAGACGAGTACATCAGCCATACATCACGCCCCACCATACGCATACGTGCAGGATTCCAGTACGTAGCGGTGGCATCACCCACAATAGCGATGATAGCTTCACCCATACCCAACCCATACGCACCAGCACCCAGCTCAAATATCTCACCCGTATACTTATCACCCCATGCCAGGATTAGTGTCAACCATACCGTACACATTGAGTAACCACCCCACACCGTGGGTTACTTGATCACCACAAACTTAGCCTCCCGCACGCTACTACCTGTGGTGAGTTTCACAAAATACGTACCCTGTGGTAACGTACTCACATCGAGCTCGTACCTACCCGCTCTATCTTTTAACTCGATCTGCTTCAACTCCCTTCCAGTTATATCGTATATAGCTAACCGCGCGTTCGGTTCATCACCCACCACGTAGTTGATCACCACCTTATCGCTCGCTATGCATGGGGTAACCACAAACCTATCCACCCGCCGCGCTTCATTTACACCCACCGTAAGCCCATTAATCTCAACGATATATAGCCACTGCACATAATCTGCCAGCATATCCGGTGACTCGAACGGCCGTGTCAGATCCGGCACCGTAAACCCAATATATATCGTACCACCCTTATCACTATCCGCCTGACGACATAGATGTAGCGAATATTCCGGTACATCCGGTGTATTCGTCACCTCGATAGGTTCACCCCACGTGTACCCACCATCTGTTGACACCGCACAGTATATGTTACGGAAATAGTAATCATCGAACTGGTTACTGCTGTGTGGGCTCTCAACCAACCCCGTATCCGGTCTATCCGTCCACGCCACGTACAGGTTACCATGGTCATCAGCTGCTATATCCACCATATTTGTGGTCTCGATCTCACCCTCCTCATCGTCAGGCTCAAACCCATTCAGGTCAGCCACCTTCGATGCCGTCCATGTCACACCATTATCCTCGCTGTGGAAATCATATATCCCCGTGTATGGTATATACCAGTACCAATATGGTGATACAGACGATGCCTTAACAAAGTACACATGTGTATCCACAAAATGTATGCTACCATCAGGTGCTATCGTCACATCCTGATCATACGTAAACCCCGTATATATGGAATCTATAACACCCGCAACTGTATCACCATCACTGACAAACCATAACGTATCACCTATCACATTAGGTATACCCATGTCGAAACTCGTGTAATGGTAGATCGTATCCACCCACGTCTCACCATAATGCCATCCATATCGTGAACCCATCCTCACCATACGCCAGCTGTGGATGGTTCATCGCCGGCACTATCGCTGGCGTTATGTCAAGGGTAGCATTCTCAAACGTCCATATTATACCATCATCCGACGTACCATGTATAAACGTATAGTGGTCGCTGTTCAGCTCACGTTCCCAACACGTAATTATATGCCACATACGTGCTGCCTCCCCATATTTTGGTATAAAATCTGCCATCACCACCCACAACCCGTATATGATACCAGGGTCACTATTCTCGGCAAAATCCATCGGCGGTGTCCAGAACCCCTGCATCCAACCCAGTTCG
>NMUJ01000067.1 GCA_002256535.1 Caldifarciminota bacterium 4484_18 | reverse complement strand
GTGGAATTCATACGCTATCCAGTAGTTGGTGACCACAACTACATAAATATTGTCACCAAACGTTACAAGTATGCATTACCATACTCACGTATACAGTTGGGTAGAGAGCCAACCACTCAACAGATACTGTTTTCACGTGCCATAGGTGAGTTCGATCTAACCGTGGTAACCGATTTTGTCTACCCCGAAAGACATCACCTCAATATCGGGTATAACTTCAAGGGTTACGAGCTCAGGCTCTTCTATCAGTCCGTACCGTTTGTCAAAATCGCTGGTAAACACTTATCAGCCATCATATCAAAGGATTACAATAGGATAGCTATGTGGGTTGAGCTACCACGCATCAAGTCATGGCTTGGTTATACATCAAGCCAACACTTTTGGACCCTACATAGGGTGGAGTTCACCTCCGTGCTGTATATGTTTGGGCGTATCGATTACTATAACGGGTGGCATTTCGCCATCGGTATGGGGTATCTACCAACCTTCCCGCTGCTCATATTCGTGAACCACAGTGATATGGGCACAACAGTGGGGTTAAGATATAAGTATAACGAGATATGTTTCAACTACCCTGGTAATTGGGAAGCTTCCCGTATATCGATCTATTATCAGCAGCAGGAGAAATACATCCTTGGTATAAGCTATTACGAAGGTAAGTTCAAATCGATGCTGGGGTATAGGTTACACCTACCCAAAGGCTTTACGCTACCAGTATATTACCTGTACCCCAAAAACGTACTGGTGGTGGAGTTACTCAAATCCGACATCCACCTCTATGCATGTATCGGCGATAGACCCACAATGGGCTTCTACTGGCAGTTTTGGGATTGACAAACTATCCCAAAGCCACGGATAACCTTTATAACCCCTGATACAACCGTTCCGCCAGTATAGGGGGTAGCCCCGCCTCCAGTATTTTAGCAGCTGCTTTCTTAACATCGTACATCACCCGCAATATACGTACCATACCGTCTTCCATCAACACAAACGCTGCACGTGGATCGTAATCCCTTGGCTGCCCCACACTGCCAGGGTTTATCATGTATCTTGCACCCGGCACTATTTCAAACGTATAACTTTCGATCACCCCCACTCTGTTATCGCTCTCCCTATAGGCTATCGCTTGATGTGTATGCCCAAAGAAGCATATCTGTTCGCTGAACGTCCTAAACTCCCAATCCGCATCCCACACATCCAGTATATATTTCCACTTTCCGAATCCAGCACCTTACTCGTCCATATACATGCTTCCTTGGCGAATGGGTTGAACTCCTCCAACGACGTTAACCCCACCACAGCTGCATCGTGGTTACCTATGAGGTTAACCTCTGCCACCTCTTTTGCCTTCTTAACACATAGGTTAGGATCCGCCCCGTAACCCACTATATCACCTAAAATGATGATTTTATCAACCTTCTCCTTATCCAAGAACTCGAGTACCGCCGAAAACGCCTCCCAGTTACCATGTATATCACTCAGTATCGCCAGCTTCATACTCGTCAGGCGCACTTAGTGTCTCACGCAACAGTATCCCCTTATATACCGCATCCAGCACACCGTTCACAAACCTACGTGCATCATCACTCGAATATTTCTTTGTCACCTCCAGCGCCTCATCTATCGACACCTTCGGTGGTACATCACGTACATACAACATCTCCGCTATCGCCCACCTCAGTATATTCTTATCAACGATCGCTAACCTCGTTATATCCCAATTATGTGATACCGTCGCTATTATCTTATCTACCTTAGGTAAATGGTCTATCACCAACTTTATCAACTTACGTGCATAGATACGGCTGGGCACCGGCACTGTGGACCGGTTGACCATCTCCTCAATTATCCCCTCGATATCCGTACAATTATGTAACTCCCACGCATACAACACCTGCAACACGAGCTCACGTGCACGTCGCCTATATCTTGCCTTACCCCTCAAAAAACGAGCCATTAAATGTTTTCAACCAGCCCCATCATCTCCAATAAATATAGAGCTGCATCATACCCCTTGTTACCTGCTTTAAGGCCAGCCCTCGACAATGCCTGGTCCTCAGAATCTGCCGTTATTATACCAGTAGTTACCGGTATTTTATAGTTAATAGCAATCGATTGTATGCTCCTAAACACTGTTGCCGCTATGAACTCAAAATGTGGTGTATCACCTCGTATCACAGCACCTAAACATATCATACCATCAACTTCACCTTTATCCAATACCAGCTTCAATATCTGCGGTATCTCCAACACCCCCGGTACCTTATATATCTCGATCGCATCTTCATCCACCATATGACGTGTAAGACAATCGATGGCACCCTCCACCAGATGTTTGCTGATGAGCTGGTTGAACCTTGCCACTATAATGGCAACCCGCTTACCCTTACCTATGAGCTTACCCTCGTATGTTTTCATCTTCTCTCCTATATATCGATCATATGGCCTAACTTCTTCTTTTTGGTCTCCAGATACCTCTTATTGTATGGATTAGCCGGTATCTGTATAGGTACACGTGCAACCACCTTTAATCCATACCCTTCGAGGCCAACAATTTTCTTCGGGTTATTCGTCAACAACCTTATTGTCGACAACCCCAAATCCACCAGTATCTGTGCCCCTATACCGTAATCCCTCAGGTCGGGCGGATACCCCAATGCAAGGTTAGCCTCTACAGTGTCGAGCCCCAAATCCTGCAACGCATACGCACGAATCTTATCACGCAACCCAATGCCACGCCCCTCGTGATGCCTCATGTACAGGAATACACCACAACCTTCGCGGTTGATCATCTTCAACGCCTCTGCCAACTGTGCACCGCAATCACATCGTAGTGAATGAAACACATCACCTGTCAGACACTCCGAATGTACACGTACCAATACTTTCTGTTTACCACGTACGTCACCCTTAACCAATGCCATATGTAACACACCCGTGAATTTCTCCTCGTACAGATAGACTTTGAATTCACCCCATTCAGTGGGCAATACCGTAGTAGCTACACATTCAACCAACTTCTCACGTTGTAACCTGTAATTTATCAGCTCCGCTATCGTGATGATCTTCACCCCCCACTTACGTGCAAGTTGCATCAACTTAGGTACACGTGTGTCCGGGACGTACAAAATCTTCCGGTTTAGCGGTTGGATCTATCAACTTCTTGATGGTTACAGCACGATCGTATGCACTTATCCCCGTAGTTGTACCCTCAGCGGCATCCACCGACACCGTAAATGGTGTACCAAACTTCGACGTATTGTCGGGTACCATCGATGGTATCTTGAGTTCCTCCAACCTCTTACCCAACAACGATACACATATCAACCCACGTGCATTCTTGGCCATAAAGTTTATAGCCTCGGGGGTCACCTTCTCACCCGCTATAATAAGATCGCCCTCATTCTCACGATTTTCGTCATCCACAACGATAACGAACTTACCCTGCCTGATATCCTCAATCGCCTCTTCAATTGTATTAAACCTGTATTCTTTTGACATCGGGTTTTACCAACTTTGCCAACACATCAACCTCTATGTTTACCTTGTCACCCACCCTCCTATGTTTCAGGTTGGTATTTTCCAACGTATAAGGTGTAATGTTTACAATAACCCCATCCTGTTTAACTCCTGCTATTGTCAAACTTATCCCATCCATTGCAATACTACCCCTTGGTACCATATATTGCATGAGGCTTGCATCAATTTTAACCTTCATTTCGTAATAACCGTACCTACGTCGTAGATACATTATCCTGCCAACACCATCAACATGCCCCGACACCAAGTGGCCGCTCACCCTATCGCTCAACCTGAGCGCAGGCTCGATATTCACCTCATCCCCCACACGTAATTCACCCAAATTCGTACACCTCAACGTAGCTGACATCACCTCTACGTAGACCCTATCGGCTCGCTTATCCACAACCGTAAGGCAAACACCATTGATTGCCACACTATCAGCTACATCAAGCTCATCTGTCGTTTTTATACCCAAAACAACGTTACCTCCATTGTATTTCTTCTCTACCACCCTACCCATTTCACGTATTATCCCTGTAAACATCTTTTAATCTACTCAATTTAACCTATCGGTCAATAAACTCAATTTATTGGTTAAACTTATTGAAATGGCTTCTTTAATCCCCTGGTAAGACCATCTTCCTGAAGTCCGCCATATCGCAGAACATCGAATATATGAAATTGACGAGCGCCAACCTATTCTTACGTATATCTGCATCTTCAGCCATGATCAACACATCATCAAACAACCTATGTATGTATGGCCCCAATTCCAACAATAAACTGACCACATCCTCATATCGACGTTCACGTTTGGCCACCTCCAATGCTGGCATTATCTCCGTAGCCTTGCGGTAGATTGCACGTTCGGCAGGTTCCGTAAACTTCGCTGTATCGGGTTTGACATCAGCTTCCACACCTTCCAGTATATTACCTACCCTACGTGCAATTATAACCAGATCCTCGAATTCAGGCTTATCACGCATTTTATTGAACGCCATCCCCTTAAGGTACAGATCGTACAAGTCATCCTCGTCAAGTGATACCACCCCCTCCATGATATCATAACGTACACCTTTATCCTCCATCATCCTACGTAACCTATCCTTAAGGAACGCAAGATATCGCTCGACTTCTGGCTCCCTACCGTAGTTTTTGAATGCAAGTTCAAGCAGCGGTCTCAACTTTATGAATAACCCCTTACCCACAACTATACGTACCACACCCTGCGCCAACCGCCTAAGTGCAAACGGGTCAAACGACCCCTTCGGTAACCCCTCTATCATCCCTATACCTACAATTGAATCAACCGCAATTTCGGGCTCCTCCCCCTGCAACAATGCATACTCCTTACCTATGATACCTTGTAGCTTTGTGAACTCCTTACCATCACGTAACATGGTGGTCAACATATCAGTTTTCGCCAACCATACCGTACGTTCGAGCTTATCTTTTGGCACATCAGCAAAATACTGATGCAAATGTTGTGTTAATTTCACCAACCTCTCAGTTTTATCATAAAGTGTACCCAACCCCGCACGCCATACCACTTTTTTTAACTCCCCTATGCGGGCACGTAATTTACGTTTCTGATCCTCCTCAAAATAGAACATCGCATCTTCTAACCTCGACACCACTATGTGTTCGAGCCCCTCACGTACTTGTTCAATATCGGCATCTGGATTGTTACCTATAAACAAGAAGTGCGTACTCAACCGTCCACCCTTATCTTTAAATACAAAATAACGCTGATGTTCACGTAACGCAGTTACAACCACAGGTTCGGGCAACCTAAGATACCGCGACGGAAACTCACCCCCTATAGGGACGGGTGCTTCGACAAGGTTTACAACCTCATCCAGTAATTCACGATCCTCTACCCACACTATGTTGTGAACCTTCTCCTCCTTATGGATGGCATCCAATATCTTCTTGCGCCTAACCTCAGGATCTGGTTCTATCCTTGCAGCTCGCATAAGCTTGAGGTAGTTACATGCATGGTCCACCGTTATTGGTGGCTCGAACCTCAACCCATAACTGATACGATTGCTTTTGACACCGGCAACCTCTACAGGTATTACTTCATCATCCAACATAACCACCATCCAGCGTATGGGACGTGCAAACCTGAACCCATTCCCATTCCAGCGCATCGTTTTGGGGAATCGCACCTTTTGTACAAGCTCATACAACGTATCTGCCACCAACCGTGTTACGGGCTTACCGGGTTCACGTTTTACGTAATACACTACTTCTTTGCCACCTTTTTGTTTGGTTTTAATCTCATCCACCGTAATATTGTGTGCTTTTAAATAACCGATAGCCTGTTGGGTGAGCTCACCTTTGTCCGTAAAGAATTTACTTACTGGTGGCCCATACACCTCCGTAAGTATATCGTTCTGCCTATCCGCTATTTTCTCCACAATTATCGTCATCCTACGTGGTGTATAGAAGACATTTACTTCACCATATGGTATGCTGTTTTTTGTGAGAAATTCAACAAATAGTTCCCTAAACGATGTAGCTGCTGGTATCAAGAAGCGTGCAGGTATCTCCTCAGTCCCTATCTCAACAAGTAATGTTCTACTCATATCCCAGATACTTCTTTGCGATACTGTTGGCCATCTTTCTCACCTTAGTGATAAATTTCTGCCTCTCCTCGGGGCTTATCGCACGTCTTGCATCCAATACGTTCAACGTATGCGATGCCTTCACAAGATAGTCGTAAGCCGGAAATATAAGCCCACGCTCCAGCAACCTATAGAACTCGTTGACAAATTTCTCAAACATCTTAAAATGTAGCTCAATATTGGCTTCATCAAAATTGAACACAGAAAATTCGTATTCACGTCGCTTCCATATGTCACCATATGATATATCACCTGTCCAGATTATGTCGAATATATTTCGCTTATTCTGTACCAACATAGCGAGCCGTTCCAACCCATACGTGAGCTCCACCGGTATAACTCTCAACTCTATACCACCCATCTGCTGAAAGTACGTGAATTGCGTCACCTCCATACCATCAACCCATACCTCCCAACCTAACCCACTTGCACCCAGTGTTTCTGATTCCCAATCATCCTCTACAAACCGCACATCGTGTTTCTTCAGCTCTATCCCTATGTGTTGCAAACTACGTAGGTATATGTCCTGTATATCATGTGGTGTAGGCTTCACTACCACCTGATACTGTATAAACTGCTGTAGGCGCATCGGGTTTTCTGCATAACGGCCATCCTTGGGCCGCTTAGATGGTTCCACATACGCAACATACCATGGATGTTCATCTAAAACATAGAAAAACGTGAACGGATTGAACGTCCCCGCACCTACTTCACTGTTATAGGGTAACCCCAACACAGCACCATGGTCACGCCAATACTCATCCAGCTTTAACACTATATCCTGGTATGGTATCATTTTCGTCCTCTTATAAAATGCACGAATATAGGTGCCAGAAATATTATTGCACCTATCACAGCACCCAGCTTACCCATGAGTGAGACCAGAGTTACAATAACACCTGCAATCATCACTCCAATAAATATATGTAATAACGCACGCCATACCCGCATACCCATAAGGAATGCAGCTATGGAGCCAGTCCATGCACCCGTAACCGGTAACGGTATCGCCACAAACATCGTAAGCCCCAAATATCCATAACGTTCGATAATATCTGAACGCTTACGTACGTGTGAGTATAGCCAGCTGAAAAATCTCCTACCCCAACCTGTACGACTGACAGTCACTTCTATTTTGTCCAGAAACTTCAACACAAATGGTATAGGTAGCATATTACCGATGATAGCAAGTATAAACACCTGCCACACAGGTAACTTAAACTGCCATATACCAATAGGTATAGCACCACGTAATTCCGATATGGGTAACGCAGCAGTTAGAACCACCTTCCAATACATAAATTATTGGGTAACCTGCTGTTCTGCCACCATACGTGCGTATTTCGACTTTAGACGTGCCCCCTTGTTGGGGTG
>NMUJ01000066.1 GCA_002256535.1 Caldifarciminota bacterium 4484_18 | reverse complement strand
TTCATCCTCATTCAACGGTGCCGGTACCAACCGTTTCGATTCCGGGCTCCTGTATTTAGCATCGTAATCATAAAACTCATGTGCTGGTATAACCTCACCCAGTATCGACGGTTGTGGCTCTTCATTACCCAGTATCGCACATTCAATCTCCCTGGGCCGGTTGAGCCCCTTCTCGATAACAACCTTACTATCGTATTCGAACGCATACTCTATAGCTGGACGTAGCTCAGCCTCAGAATGTACCTTGGTGATACCCACACTCGAGCCCAACCTCGCCGGTTTAACGAATAGCGGGTAGCCAAACCGTTCACCAATCTCACCCAGGTCGATACTCTCATGCTTGTGAACTGCTATCCAATCCAACACCGGTATACCGTTCGCACGTAACACCGTTTTGGTAAGATCCTTATCCATCGCTATAGCGGATGCAGCTACATCACACCCCACGTATGGTATACCTGCCAGCTCACACATCCCCTGTATTGTACCATCCTCACCGTACGGGCCATGTAGTACAGGGAATATCACATCTATGGTAAGCCATTCTTCACCTATCCTGAACCTCGCCGGCGCCCGCGATAGGTCCATCACCACCGGTACCCCCTCATCAGCATCGGGATGCTCCACAGCCAACCATTCACCTTGTTTGGTAATCTTCACCAACACCAGCTCGTATTTGGCCTTATCTATCGCACCGTATACACTCTTTGCCGATGTAACAGATACCTCATGTTCTGCTGACCTACCCCCAAACACGATTGCTACACGCATGGCTCAAAACAGTCGCCCCGGTTCCAACCCCAAATGCTGGTATGCCAACGGTGTTGCTACCCTCCCCTGACGTGTACGTTTGATAAGCCCCAACTGTATAAGGTAAGGTTCAAACACCTCCTCGATAGTGTCGGGGGTTTCACCCACCTTCACCGCTATCGTTGATAATCCCACCGGGCCACCTCGATAGTCCTTCACTATTGTCAACAATATCTCGCGATCTACCTCGTTCAACCCCAGCGGGTCGACGTTTAGCTGTTCCAACGCATAATCGGTAACCTTGCGATCGATCTTACCTTCACCTATCACCTCAGCAAAATCCCTCACCCGTTTAAGCAACCGATTAGCTCAACGGTGACGATATCAACCCCGACCTCGTCGTCGCCCCTATAAGTGTGAACGGTGCCAACCTCAAGTTAAACGCACGTGCATTCGGCCCTTTATCCAACACTATACTAATCCTATAGTCTTCCATCGCTGAATAGAGGTACTCCTCTATGACGCGGTTCAACCTATGTATCTCATCGATAAACAGTATATCACGTGGCCCCAACTTCGTCAACAAGCCCACCAGATCACCCGGCTTCTCAAGTGCAGGTGCTGACACCGAATAGATAGTAGTACCTACCTCGTTTGCTACAATATGTGCAAGCGTGGTCTTACCCAACCCCGGCGGCCCATACAACAATAGGTGGTCGATCGGCTCGTTACGCTTTTTGGCTGCTGATATAAACACACGTAGGTTATCTTTAAGCTGCTGCTGACCGATAAACTCATCCAATATCTTCGGTCGTAAGCTACGTTCGAGCGCCTCCTCACCCTCAAGTCGTCCCGGATGTGTGATGTTGGGTCTCATAGCTTAGCTAACGCCTCCTTGATGATAGCTTCTAAATCCTTATCCTTCCAGTTGATCTCCTGCAACACTTTCCACACCTTTTGACGTTCAAACCCGAGGTTGGTCAACACCTCCACCGCAGTATCCCAATCATCACGCCGTTCTGGTAGCTTGTACTTATCACGTAGATGAAATATGATACGTTCCGCTTTCTTAGGGCCTACCCCCCTGATAGAGGCCAACATACGCTCGTTTCCGCTACCCACTATATGGGTGAACTCGTCCACACTAAGCTCCGCCAGTATCCGTATCGCAGTTTCTGGCCCCACATTGGGTACCGATATTATATCCTCGAACACCTCACGTTGCCGCATATCCCTAAACCCATACAGGTCGATACCACTCTCACGTACCATCATATATAGATACACGCAAACGGTATCACCTACGTTAAGCTCAGCTACCCAGTTATCAGGCACCCTGACGTTGATACCGAGACTGGCGTTGAACACCTCCACCACTATCCTGTTACGTTGCTTGTGTTTGAGCTTACCCTTCACGTAATCCAACATTATGTGCTGTACGCTCCCTATGACATATAGCTGACGCCAATGCGTCCGCCACATGCACATCATCTACCTTGATACCAAACATCTGTTCCACCATATATCGTACCTGTTGCTTTGATGCGTTACCGTTACCTGTGATTGCCAGCTTTATCTCACGTGGTGTATACTCTACCACCGGTATGCTGTGCTGGATGGCTGCTAAACATATCACAGCTTTGGTCTCGGCGAGCTTCACCAACGACTTTATGTTTTTGTGATAAAACAGCGACTCACATACCAATACATCAGGCGCAGTTTCATCCAACACCTTAGCCATCCCCTCATATATGTGTTGTAACCCCTCATAAGATGTGGCATCCCCTGTATCTATGACACCTGATTTAATAACCTTATCACCCTCTATGACAGCAAACCCCGTACGTTGACCTGGATCCACCCCGATAATCCTCATACACCTGCAGCCATACTCTCGGCAATCTTATGCATCACCTCATCCGGTATGTCGAAGTTGGCATATACCTGTTGGACATCGTCCAGCTCCTCAAGCTTCTCCACCAATCTCAACACCTTAAATGCAGTCGCTTCATCCAACTTTATCGTACTCTGTGGTATCTTTGTAAGCTCCGCACTCCTAACCTCAACCCCATGTTCGATGAGAAACTCCTTCACCTGATGTAGCTCCTGTGGTGCTGTAATTATCGCAAATGTATCACCCTCATCACGCACATCTTCAGCACCTGCCTCAAGTGCCAACCCCAACAACGTATCCTCGTCTGCTACATCGGTTTTGTCGATGTATATTAACCCCTTATCCTGGAACATCCACGCCACACAGCCCGCGCTACCGAGGTTACCTCCGTACTTGGAGAATACGTGCCTTACAGCGGCTGTGGTACGGTTGCGGTTATCTGTAACCACTTTAACAAGTAACGCCACACCATTGGGGGCATAACCTTCGTAATACACTTCTTCCAATGCTTCACCACCAAGCTCACCTGTACCACGTTTGATTGCACGTTCTATATTTTCCTTGGGCATATTCGCAGCTTTCGCTGCCTCTATAGCGCTACGTAACCTGGGGTTATCTTCAGGGTTACCGCCACCCAACCTTGCCGCTATGGTTATCTCACGTATAAGTTTGCTGAAAAGTTGTCCCCGTCGTGCATCAACCTTTGCTTTCTTATGCTTAATTTGTGCCCATTTAGAATGTCCTGACATGATACCCCCTGTTTAAACTATCCAGGTTTATGGGATGTAACCCAAACCTCACCATCCTCTAATAAATATGAGCGAAACCCTGCTACCGTCAATTATAGCAACTGGCTTATGGTTCAAACTCTACCACTGCTTTTGAGCTCATCGACTTTCTTTTTGACATACTTCAGCGCCTGCTCACGTGTGGTGATAATACCCTCCACCTGCAGCTCTTCAACCTCACCCAGTATCTTCTTGAATATCGGGCCAGGCTTCAACCCCATATCTATAAGGTCGTAACCGGTTACCAATCTTGACAGTTTAGGCTTCTGTAGCTCCTCATACAGGTTGTACACTGAATCACGTACACGTTTGAGTTTATCTATCTGGCGGCCACCCGATGCTATACCATCGTTGGTTTCACTATCACGTATCAGTCGCCACATAGCGTGTCGTGTAAGTACAGGTTCGCCCATCAACAGGTGTGGCCTCATATGTAACCGCACAATAGTGGATATTACCTTTGTCTCATCGTTACTTAGCCGTAGCTCATCCTTCGTCTTCTTCCTGACAATCCTTGCCCCTATAATATCGTGCCCATAGAAGTGTACCTCGTTACCTTCCTCACGTAACGTTTGGGGTTTCGCCACATCATGCAACAAACCAGCAAGTTTCACCAACCATAACTTCTCATCGAGGTACTTGGCTTCCCACTCACGTGTAGGCTGGTAGCGTTCCACCTCCTCCAACGTCCATAACGAGTGTTCCAGTAACGACCCCACTGGAAACTTAAAATGTGGCAACCCACGCATGGGCTTAATCTCAGGTAACACCACATCCAACACCTCATATTCTGCCATCCTACGTATCACCTTACCCGCAGATGCTGCCAGTATGCGACGCATCTCCTCACCTATACGCAACAGCCCCCTATACTTACGTAGTAACTTAGGTAACCCCTCCTCAAACCTAAACCCATATTCTGCCTGCAACCTAAACGCCCGCAGTATACGTAACGGGTCGTTACGTAGGTTCACCTCACGTACAGGACGTAACAGCATCGATCCGATATCTCTAACACCACCCACGATATCGATAAGCTCCCCTTCACGTACAGAGTAGGCGATCGCATTCACCGTGAAGTCGCGTCGCTTCAGATTCGTCAGCACCCACAAAATCAAACGTATATGGTTGTTTCACCACCCTATACTCGTTACGGGTGGGGTCAAGCTCCACAACCACCCCCCTTATACGGTGGGCGAATTCACGTGCTACAGTGGCAGCATCCTGTTTGATGATGACGAAATCGAAATCGTTTGGCTCACGACCCATCAAAATATCACGTACTGTACCGCCTACCAGATAAATATCACTATCAGGTAGATAAGGTGACCATGGTTTCAGCAGCTGCGCGAACCTATCCCTCATCTCACTACTTTATACTCACCTATCGGTACACGATGTAGTTCGTGCTTACCTTCACGCTTGAGTATCACGGTTTCTGATTCACTGCCGTTCAACACGTAGAGTTCGGCACCTTCTACTTCAACGATATCGGGTTGAAAGTATCCCACGATCTGTTTACTCTGGTCACCCACGACGATGTTTAGCTTCTGCACCCTGAACCCCTTATTAAGCAACGTATCACGATGTTCGTTGTAGAAATCCAGCCACTTTCTGATGATCGCTTTATGTGTGGGTACCATCATATGACGTGCGACGTTAACCTCATGCTCATCATAATGCCAGTACAGGTAATCCATATGTAGTGGCGGTTCAGGTGTAAACGTACGTAACAGTATCATGTTGGATAGGTTACTCCAATAATCCAATGGCGTATCTATCCCACGGAATATCATCCCATACTGTGATGCAAATATATTTGCATACATCTGACGTAACTCAAATACCTTATCCGGGAACATCGACTTCAACCTCTCGTAGAAAGTACCTAACCCGTTCGCTTCACCATAAGGTAGGCTATCAATGAAGTCGAGCTTCAACCCATCCATCCCGTAATCATTGATCAACCTCGCACATGTATCCACAACGTGGTTCAATGCATGCTCATCGTTGGTGGTTAACCACCTCACCTGACGGTTCTCAGGCCCACACAGATATTTTGCCATACTCTTGTACGTGTTGCTCTCCTTACCCACCATAAACGGTGCTATCCACAGCAATACCCTACACCCCATGGCATGCATATCAGCTACCATAGCGTTGAGGTTGTGAAACTTCTCGTGTACCACCCGCCAATCACCTGTCTTCACGTAGCTACCCCATTCACCCTTTTCGGGAAAGAACCACCCATCATCAATAATGTAGGTGCTGACACCCAGTTCATGCATCAACTTCATCGCATCCAGTGACCACCTCTGGTTAACCTGATGATGTATACCATACCACGAGCAGAAGGTAGGTTCATAAGCAGCTGCAGGTGCACTCATCGGCGTAACCCGCACATATCCCCTATAGTCATCGACCACTGCTTGCCAATGTGCAGGTTCGTCACCCACGTAGAAAGTAACCTCTGTCGGGTCACGGTATTCAAATTTTACCACATATTCAGCAGCAGCCCCCTATACTGTAGCGTGCAAGCCCATCCTTTGATACAAACATTACCAACGGTATACCACGTTGTGGCCCTATGGTTTGACGGTCACTCCATGGTAGGTGCTTTTGGCCAAAACTCGATAGAATATCCATCACATCAACCACCGGTACACGAAACGTAAACTCCTTAGCCCTACCCTTGTAGAGCTTATCGCTTATTTTGTCAACATTTTCCAGCTTCAGCTTCATGTTACCTCCTATTCTGCATATCTTATGGCTTCGGCTGGCATCAACGAAGCCGCCCGCTGCGCAGGATATACGGATGCAAGTAATGCCAACAACAGCGTGAGTGCTGACACCCAGAATACATCAAACGGCTCCACCGCCACCGGCAGGTACTGTATACTATAGATTTCAGGTGGCAGATGTATAAACCTGTACTTACCCAGAAGATAGCACAATAATAACCCAACAATATTGCCCAACACCACACCTGTGATGCCAAGCCATAGCCCTTCAAGTATGAACAACCGTCGTATGCGATACTTGGTCATACCCAACGCACGTAGCACACCTATCTCACGTGTCTTACGTACCACCATCATCATCAATATAGC
>NMUJ01000015.1 GCA_002256535.1 Caldifarciminota bacterium 4484_18 | reverse complement strand
CACTTAGGTGAACGTGAATGCTCGATACAACGTAGACACCAGAAGCTGATCGAGGAAGCTCCATCGCCAGCGGTTACACCTCAGATGCGTATGAAGATAGGTGAATACGCTGTTAGGATTGCCAAAGCTATAGGGTACGAAAGTGCTGGTACAGTAGAGTTTCTGATGGATGAAGCTGGCAACTTCTATTTTATGGAGATGAACACAAGGGTACAGGTAGAGCATCCCGTCACCGAGATGGTTACCGGTATCGATATAGTAAAGGAACAGATAAAGATTGCAGAGGGTGAGCCATTAAATTATCGTCAGCAAGATATAGAGATACGTGGTCACGCTATAGAGTGTCGTATAAATGCAGAGGATCCCGAACGTGACTTTGCACCCAACCCTGGTGAGGTCAAAGCCTTGTATTTCCCCGGTGGCCCGTATATTAGGGTGGATTCGCACATATACAGTGGATATAAGATACCACCGCATTACGATTCGCTTATCGCCAAACTTATAGCTTATGGTGAGACACGTGACGAAGCTATCAAAAGGATGCAACGTGCACTTGAGGAGTTCATAATCGAAGGTATAAAAACGACGATACCGTTCCATCTGGCGATCCTCAACCTACCCGAATTCCGTGAGGCTAAACTACATACACACTTTATCGAGGAATACCTCGACAAAATAAAGGCAAAGTCAGTCGAACCCTCCTATACCGTCGAGTAACGTTAGCGTTCGGGTAGAAAAATAGGTATATCGTATTCTGGGTGTTTCAACAGCGACAGCTCCGTATCGTATATCTCTGTGAGTATGGATTCGGTCAAAACCTGTCGTGTGATACCCTCCCTCCTTTTGGTACCATCTTTTATTAAGATGACCTTGGGTACGAATAGACTTACGAGGTTCAGGTTATGTGATGCGATGATAATAGCCTGCCCCTTCTTGTGTAACTCAGATAATAGCTTGAATATATGAGCTTGGTGCTTAACATCGAGATGTGCGGAGGGTTCATCCAACATCAGTATTAAAGGTTGTTGTGCGAGCGCCCTTGCCAACATCACACGCCTGTACTCGCCAGCAGAGAGTTCAAGCACATTGCGAGCACGTAACTCATATACCTCCATGAGCTCCATAGCCCATCGTGCTATGGACCAATCTTCACGTGTAGGGTTACGCGAATTATAGGGGTAACGTCCCATAAGAACGGTATCTTCTACGGAAAACGGGAAGCTGAGTTCACTCCTTTCCGGTACCCATGCTATATATTGTGAGATTGTGCGTCGGGTGAACTTCGATAGCGGTTTACCACGTAACAGTATGTCGCCTTCCCATGGCTTAATGATATATGCTAAGGTTTTGAGCAATGTACTCTTACCGCTACCGTTTGGCCCCAGTATTGCAACCCATTCTCCCTTACTTACGGTGAAGGAGAAATCCGTGATAACAGGTCGGCGATCATAACCAACGGTAAGGCTATGTACCTCCAGTTCAGGTGATGGTGAAGTCGGTGGATTCATCCAACTTTAATATGAACTTAGCCAACAGCAGCGCAGCATTATCGACATCATCTTTATGGATCAGCTCCACAGGTGTATGCATATAGCGGTTAGGGATGCTGATAAGCCCAGTAGCTACACCTGCACGTGTTAACTGTATGACGTTGGCGTCAGTACCTGTGCCACGTGGTGCACCCACAAGTTGATAAGGTATGTTATTCTCCTCAGCTGTTGTCACAAGCATATCGAAAACCTTGGGGTTGATGTTGGCACCACGTGAAATCATTGGCCCACCACCCAGCTTCACCTCACCTGTTACCTTCTTGTCGACATCAGGTGTATCGCTGGCAAACCCCACATCGATGGCGATACCAACGTTAGGGTTCACCCCATAGGCTGATGTCCGTGCACCCCTTAAGCCAATCTCTTCCTGTACAGTAGCTACTCCATACACGGCAACCTTGAGGTTGGCCTTTTGGTTTGCCAACAACCGCAGTGTCTCCGCCACAACAAAGGCACCTATCCTATCGTCAAACCCACGTGCTACCATTATCTTATCGTTGAGCTCCTCCAACCCATATGCAGGTACGGCGATATCGCCAACCCTTACGAGTGATTCGGCCTCCTTTTTGTCTTTTGCACCGATATCGATCCACATGTTCTCAAATTTTAAAACCTTTTCACGTTCTTCCTTCTCCAGAAGGTGGGTCGGCTTCTTACCTATCACACCCAGTAGCTTACCCTTGCGGGTGCGTATCCATACACGGTGACCCGGTACAATATGGCGGTCGAACCCCCCTATTGGCCTGAAATACAGGAAACCATTGTCATCAATGTAATTTATCATGTAGCCGATCTCATCAATATGGCCAGCAAGCATCACCCTATATCCTAAGTCTGGTTTTAGCACACCGAAACTGTTACCATGTACGTCGGAGTAGACCTTATCGACAAACTTGCCTACCCATTCACGCCATAACCGGGAAGCCTCTTCCTCATAACCCGATGGGCTTGGCACCCCTATCAAATGTTTCAGAAATTCATAACTGGCTTTATCCATTGACCCTCCTGGTTGCTGGTACAAGGGGATTGACCATGAAATTTAAAGATGTAACATAACAAAAGATGTCAACTTATTGGCGAAAACTTTTACCGCTATATAATAGTCTTTATAATAAGAACAAGGAGGGCGTATGAGAAACTTGCTGCTGTTGATATTAGCGGTGATAATCACTATATCATCTGCTACAGGTTATGGTTACGGGACACGTTGGGAATACAACTGGCGCTATAACCCATACTATTACGAAGGATATCACTATTGGGGGCCAATATATTGGGAATGGTATGGACGTTGGGTATGGTTACCGCCATTCGGTCGCGTGTGGATGCCATTTGTATGGGAAGATTGGCAACCCTATCGCTACGGTATGTGGGTATGGACCGAACGTTGGGGTTGGTTATGGGTATCGTTTGAACCATGGGCTATATGTTACCATTATGGTAGATGGTTATGGACACCAATGTATGGTTGGGTATGGATACCCGGTTATGTATGGGCACCACACTGGGTTGTATGGATCGAGATCCATGGCTATATAGGGTGGGCACCTATGGATCCATGGGGTAACCCTGCCGGTTACTATGAATATCCAGGGTATCCAGAACATCCCACCCCTCCAGGTTGGGGTATGCCGTTCAAAACGCACGAACTTAGTGAGGAGGAGATGTTCGAACAAGGTGCGTGGTTGTTCGTTGAGAAGGCCAAGTTTGAGAAGGGCGAACTCAACCCTATACCACTACCGAAGGTTAAACCACTCATCCCTACGGAGGAATTAAAACATACAGTGATTAGGAAAGAGCCAGCAATTAAGGAGGTACCTGAGCAGCTGAAATTTGATGCAATCAAACCCAACCTTCCCAAGAGGATAGAGAAGTTTCATCAACTTCTAAAGCAGAAAGTTAGGCTACCGGAGGTACCAAAAGGGTGGCGACGTCCTGAGAAGCTGGAATAGAAGTCAAGTAGCTGGATGACGACCATAAAGCTGGATAATGTGACCAAAATATACGACCGAAACATTATTGCACTTAATTCCATAAACCTCGATATCAAAGGAGGTGAACTCTGTGTGGTGCTGGGTCCATCTGGTGCAGGTAAATCCACCTTACTGAGGATTATTGCGGGGTTGGAGCATCCCACCGAAGGTAAGGTATATTTTGATAACACAGATGTCACCACTACAGCACCACAGGAACGCGATATTGCTATGATATTCCAGCATTTCGCACTGTATCCACACATGACAGTATATCAGAATCTCGCATTCAGTTTAAAAGTACGTAAGTGCCCCAAACCCTACATCGATACCAAAGTACGTGAGGTGGCCTCATACCTTGGGATAGCACATCTATTACGTAGGAGACCCAGATCACTATCAGGGGGGGAAGCCCAACGTGTAGCCATCGGTAAAGCGATCATACGTAACCCACGTGTGTTTCTGTTGGATGAACCGCTTGCTAATATCGATCTACCTCGTAAGGAAGAGATAAAGCGCCTTATACTTAAGTTGCATCGCGAAAAACGTTACACTATGGTATATGTGACACATAATCAGGATGAAGGTATGAGTGTAGCGGAAAGGTTGGTCATAATAAAGGATGGTGAAATACAGCAGATAGGTACACCAATGGATGTCTACAATGCACCTGCAAACCTGTTCGTGGCTAAATTTGTAGGTAAACCCAGGATTAACCTGTTCCGTGGACAGATACGTGGTAATGTATTTGAAACCCATAGATTGAGGTGGGTTCTACCTCAGGAATATCCTTCATGCGAAGCAATCATAGGTATACGACCTGAGAATGTAGAGGTAGCACCAAGTGGGGATTGGAGGGTAGAAGATGTAGAGTATGAGGGTAGGGATGTGCTGCTTCACCTCACAAACGGGCAGCATACTTTAAGGGTAAGGTCGACAGCCACTCGATCGTACAGGGTTGGCGACAGATTGGGTGTGATAAACAGAATATCGAAATATGCGATATTCTCACCCGATACGGGTAGATTAATAACTGTATATCCGAAGGTCCAATAAGCCGTTCATGAGTTGACCTTATAAGTAGGTTACCTATCTTAAATTAGAGCCATGTGGTGGACAGTTCTTATAGTAGCTGGTATATTGGAACGGGCGCCTGTCGATCTATGGAATGATAGCTACTGTCATCAGGTTACAGTTGATGTGACACCAATCGACAGCGGCTATATCTATGCGTTTGTCGATAGCACATGGCAGAAGTTCGAAGTACGTGGGTTACCAAAGAAGTTCATCAACTGGAGTATCGAACGTCGTCGTGAAACCGTCCAGAAGCTCAAAGAAGGTGGTAGACCCAAGCTGGCAGGTCCACACAATGCAATTGTTGCCACATATGGGGTACGTCGTAAAGATACAAGATTCAGAATCAACAATGCGGTCAAAGGTGTAGGCTTCGTACCGAAACCTGATAAGTTGGACGAAATTCTGCAACTACTTCGTAACACGATGGATGCAGATAATGCACGTAAGCTCGACATACTCGATAGCTTATATGTTAACGCATATGAGATATTTGATACAACGCGGTTGATATCGCTCGAACTGTACTCGACACCTGAGTTTGAGACCCATACCTTTATCAATGAGATGCTCAACCCCGCATGTGCGATAGTGTTTCTTGATATGCCATCGTTTGAACTGAAAGTGATCGCACATCTCCTGCATCCGGACGATCCCGAGCTTACCCCATACGAGAGGAAGGTGGTCGAATACACCAATTTAGTGCATAGTTACTTTCATGGACGGTTTAAGAAGGACTTCATCGCTGTTATATATTACGTGATCGAGGTGTACGATAACACTCCCGGGCGTGGCGGTAGAGGGGTGAGGCTCATACCGTGAATGGAATTACTTTTTGTAGGCACAGGTGTGGGTGTACCCAACCGTGAGCGGATAGGTTCCTCACTGTATGTCAAGATTAAGCACATTTCGTTACTTATAGATCTGGCACCTGGTGTATTGCGTAGGTTGGAGGAGCTAAACATAAGGTATCAGGATATAGATTACTTTTTGATCACACATTTTCATGTGGATCACATATTGGAGTTACCGTTACTGCTTTTTGTGGCTAAATATCCGCTTGATCCACGTCAAAAGGTGTGGCAATTTTGTGGCCCCCACGGTATAGATAAGCTGTTCGATAAGCTTTTATATGCATACGGTAAGCAGATAGCACCTGATGTGCCGATAAACTTTATCGAGATGCCACCCAATACACTTTACCTGCCAGGCTATGTAGTGACAGCATTCCGTACAGTGCATACACGTGAAAGCCATGGCTATAAAATAGAAGGTAGGGGTAAGAAAATCGTATATTCGGGGGATACCGAATTTTCCATCAGCCTCATAGAGGTGAGCGAATCTGCTGATATACTTATATTGGAAGCATCGTTTCCGTTTGATACCACCGGACATATGACACCTGAACGTGCTGCTGAGCTGGCACGTGAGGCACACGCCAAACGCCTTATACTTACGCACATGTATCCATTGAAGTTTGATCTGGCTATTAAACGTGCTAAGCAAATATTCCCAGATATTGAAGTAGCATATGATGGGCTTAAGATCATTTTATGACCTTAAATAGGGGGTATCATGCGTGTTATAGAGTTTGACGAGCTTGTCGACAAAGTAAAGCAACTTGTTATAGATGCTAACTGCTATTTGCCGGACGATGTTATGAATGCAATCAAAACCGCGTACGAGCAAGAGGAATCACCCATCGGTAAGGAGATACTTGCACAGATTATCGAGAGTTGGGTTCCGAGATTTACATCAAAGGTGGTACACTTGAACAGGCGCTCGAGGAGGGTACACGTCGTGGCTATAAGGAAGGGTACCTACGTAAGTCCATAGTGGATGACCCCGTCGTTGATCGTAAAAACACAGGCGATAATACACCGATAGCTACACATATACATATCGTGACAGGTGATAAACTCAAACTTACGTTCATGCCGAAAGGTGGTGGTGCCGAGAATATGGCAGAAGTGGCAATGTTATCACCTGCCGAGGGTATAGAAGGGGTTAAGCGGTTCGTAATCGAGCGTGTCAAACGTTCAGGTGGTAGACCATGTCCTCCCGTTATCGTCGGTGTAGGTATAGGTGGTACATTCGACTACGTTGCGTATCTTGCCAAACGTGCACTACTACGTAGGATAGGGGCGCACCATCCAGATGATAGGTTTGCACAACTTGAGCGTGAGCTGCTGGATGAGATCAACCAACTCGGTATAGGGCCGATGGGGCTCGGTGGTAGGGTTACCGCACTTGCAGTACATGTAGAGACATACCCGTGTCATATTGCGACCATGCCAGTAGCGGTTAACCTCAACTGTCATGCAGCCCGTCACAGAACGATAGTAATTTAGTTAGAATATTGACGCATATGCACAAGGAATATTTTAACCTAAGAAGGAGGTAGAATGTTGACCCCACTTATATTGTGTATTAATCTGCTCCATGGCGGATATGGTGGCATGTTATTAGGTAGCTATTGGAGTAATTTGAGTAGACTCAACGATAAGCTAACCCAATTTGATATCGCCAAATTCGACGTACCAGTCTTCTACAAAGGTGGTGCAGGTTATGGTATAATTGGACGGCTACTTATAGGGGGAGGTGGTGGCACCAGTTTACTACATACTGAAAGCGCTAACACATTTGTGAAACTTGAAATCAATAGTGGGTTTTTTGAACTCGGCTATGTTCATCCATTGTCTGGTGTAGCATTCATTGCACCTTACATGGGGTTGGGTAGCGAGAAGCAAACCCTGTCGATAGGGCCAGCCAACATCTCGTGGCATTTCGACTCACTATTTGTAACCCCTCAGGGTGTGGCACGCTTGATGGCAGATAACTACATGGTGAAGCTTGGCTTACTCCTACAGTATATGCGTACATTTGTGGGGTTACAGCTACGTATGGAGTACGGGTACTCACCTGTTGAAACCGTCTGGAAAGCTGAAGGTGGCTATGAAGTGCTGGGTGCACCCAAGTATCATGCAGGTGGGTTATTCATCGGGTTAGCTATAGTTTTTGGTGCCATAGGTGGTAAGTAGAGTGATGCAGCATAATCTTTTACTCATACTGTTCTCGGCATTACTGGTGAACAACATTGTGTTGATGCGCTTCCTGGGGTTATGCCCATATCTTGGTGTATCGAGACGTCTCGATACTGCGGGTGGTATGGCAGCAGCCGTATTCTTTGTCATGTTACTTGCTACATGGATAACCTGGCCAATATACCATTATGTGCTACAGCCGTGGCACCTTGTATTCCTGCGTACGGCAGCCTTTATACTTGTGATCGCCTCATTGGTGCAGTTTATTGAAATATTGCTCAAGAGGATTGCACCCGCTCTGTACACAGCACTTGGTATATATCTGCCTTTGATAACAACCAACTGCGCAATATTGGGGGTAACCTTTATTGTGATCAATGAAAACTACAACTTTATAGAGGCGACAGTCTTCGCAATAGGTACAGCGCTGGGGTTTGCACTCGCCTTATTGCTTATGGCTGGTATCAGGGAGCGGTTGGAACTCGCTTCTATACCTGAGGTGTTGAAGGGTGCTCCTATCGTATTCATAATGGCGTCACTTATGTCGCTTGCGTTTCTGGGGTTCGCTGGCTTCATGGGTCTATCCCTATGAAGCACATAATCCTACCTCTTATTATACTGCTCGGTGGCTGTACAATAAACAAAGTGGCACTCGTATCGTACGTAGTAGCACCACCTCAGGCTATTACTGAGTTCATACAAGGGTTACCACCTGAACTCACCTTCGGTATAGTGGTTTACGAGCTTGATGAAGGGCAACTTCTATACGAATACAATGGCCATAAGCTGTTTACGCCGGCTTCTACCCTTAAACTTATTACAGCTGCTACTGCACTTGCGAAGTTGGGTACTAATTATAGGTTTGAAACTTACTTCTTCAAAGCCGGGGACGATATTTATATTAAAGGTACCGGCGACCCGTCACTGTTGTCAAAAGACATAGAGTTAGCTGCACGTGAAATAAAATGGTATGGTATCGACTCCCTGCGCCATATCTTTGTGGATGAATCATATTTCGATACCATCCGCAAAGGTAAGGGTTGGATGTGGGACGAAGGGCCACACCCTTTCAACCCCAACATAAGTGCACTTAACGTCAACTATGATTTGATAGAAGTGATAATAAAACCTAACGGTGTAGGTAACACACCTCGTGTGAGGCTCGAACCACCCACCAACTTTGTCATCATCTGCAACAATGCCGTAACTATAGATAGTGGTGAAACAACCATAGAGGTTGATAGGATATACGAGCAAACGGTTAACAAGTTAATCATTAAGGGTGAATTACCGCAGAGCCATGGTGAGCTACGTGTATACAGAACGGTAGAGAGGCCTGCACTTTATGTTGGCCACCTATTGAAAGAGAACCTCAAACGCATAGGGGTTAAGGTTTATGGTTCCGCACTCTATGGGGTGACACCTGCAGAGGTTGAAACTTTATGGGTACACTATTCACCATGTTTGAGTAAAATAGTTTTTGAGCTAAACAAATGGAGTTCCAACTTCATAGCAGAACATTTGCTCAAAGCCATAGGTGCAGAACTTAAAGGTGTACCTGGTACTGCCGATAAGGGTCTAACTGTAGTGGAGGAATTCCTTGAAGAGGTAGGTATTAACGGCTATCCACATAAGATAGTAGATGGTTCCGGGTTATCTCGTTATAATCTCATATCCCCATACGAGCTTGTACAGTTGCTGATCTATGTCTATCGCCAATTCAGCTATCTGTACGAATTTGTAGCTTCATTACCCATAGGGGGTATAGATGGTACCCTACGCAGTAGGTTTGAATCCACCCCTTACGTAGTACGTGCAAAGACGGGTACAGTGACTGGTGCGAGCGGGCTTGCCGGCTATACAATAACGGAAAATGGTCACCTGCTGGCATTCGCCATGATGACACAGGGTTATACAATGTCGGTAAAAGAAGTACGTACGTATCAGGATTCGCTACTACAGATAATACGTAGGATATATTGATTACCAACCGAACCGCACCCCTATACGTTGAACCTTACCCAGATACGTGTAATCGGTATACGTATAATTCAGTGTGAGTGGCACCTTAATAGCTGTTGGCTTTAATTTTAGACCTACCCTATAGAGAAACGTTCATCGCTTACCTTACCCCAAATATCTTTCTTACCTAACCGCATAAGAAATATGTTGAAGAACGACCCAACGTGGAATAGACAAAAATTAACCCTACACATACTGGTAATTTTCTCATTTCACCCATTTAGTGTTTTTCACCATCGCTGAAGAAATCCAATATCTTAATAATGGTATCCTTCAGCTTTTGCCTTGGTACAACGATATCTACCATACCGTGTTTCAACATAAACTCGGCACGCTGAAACCCAGGCGGTAACTCCTTTTTTATCGTCTGTTGGATCACCCTGGGGCCAGCAAACCCTATCAGTGCACCAGGTTCGGCGATTATTATATCACCTAACGATGCATAAGATGCCATGACACCTGCCATTGTGGGATCTGTTAGTACACTTATGAACAGGCCACCATTTTCGTGGAACTCAGCCAATGTGGCTGCAGTTTTTGCCATCTGCATAAGCGATAGTATACCTTCCTGCATACGTGCACCACCGGATGCACCCACTATGACCAACGGAAGGTCGTTCTCCATCGCATAACATATGAGACGTTTGACTTTCTCACCAACTACACTGCCCATGCTGCCACCACGGAAGAAGAAGTCCATCACCCCCAAAGCTACTGTGTGGGGGCCAATCTTTGCTTTACCTGTTGCTATGGCATCCTTTAGGCCGGTCTTCTGCTGATCTTTATGCAGTTTCTCTTCATACTCACGGAAGTTGAGTGGGTTTGCTGGTGATATATTTTTGTCAAACTCCTCAAACCCATCCGTCAATATCTCGACGTATCTTCGTGCTGGTATACGGAAGTGATGGCCACACTTTGGACATACTGATAGGTTTTTCTCCAATTCCTTGCGATATAGTATGTTATTACATTTGTCACATTTTAACCATAAGCCATCAGGTACAGGTTTAGGGGGGACAGGTTTTAACTTCTTTTTACGACGGAAAATCATCCTAATCTTTATATCTTAAAAATACTGTATGTCAACGCCTTTAACTGCTGAATGGTACCCCTTGCTCCATACCTGTTTGCAAGGTACAGGTAGAGGGTGACCAAATATACACACCATAAGAGTATGCGCCCCCATAGTGGGGTGAGCCACATCGTTATAAGTACAAACACTATGTAACACACGATAAACAACATCGGTATACGCCATAGGATTTTGGGCTTATATTGGGCACGCTTTTGCGTTAGTATCAACCCCACCACCGTAAGCACTATATATGAGACGACAGTTGCTAACATTGCACCTATCATCCCATACTTGGGTATCAACAACATATTCAACCCGATATTTGTCAAAGTAGCCACTGTTATAGGTATTGGTAAAAAGACCGGAGTGGGTGCCCTCATGATCCCCCATAGTAGCGCATAGTGTATCCCGAATATTACAAGCGAAAATGTGATACCTGCAATGATAGGTACTGCAGATAAGTAAGGTTCGCCACTCACAAGTAGCACAAGCTCACGTGCCCATACAGTTAGGCTGATACCGATTGTCACCCCTATGATAGTGTATTTCTCTATAACATTAGAGAAGAAGCGGTTCCAGCCATCGAGATCGTCAGCTTTTATTGATACACCCAGATATCTTGCATTCCAACTCTGTAGGAATGGTTGCACATATAAGAAGCTAACGATAGAGCCCAACTTATACCCTAAATTGTAGATCCCCACGTTACCATATCCACAATACCTCAGCAGGAAGTAACGATCTATGTAGACGAGCACCCAGAATGCCAAGCTTGTAAATAAGTGGAACACTCCATAACGGAACAGTATCTTTGTCAACCCCCACGAAGGTGATGTAACGTATCGCCTTGTAACCCACCACGTTGTGGATAGTTGTGCCAACCCAGAGAATAATACTGCATAAGCAACTGCATATACACCGAGTTTCAACCAGCAGATGAGCAGAAACGCTATCATCACCTGGATCGCAGTACGTATAATGCGTATACTCCAAAATAGTCTCATACGTTCTTCTACCCTTAGTAGCGACAATCCAGGTTGTGCTAAGTTTTCGATGACCACAATGAATGCCAATATCACCAGTAGCGTCCTATACTCTGGGGTACCAAAAACCAACCTCGATAGAGAGGGTGCCCAGTATACGAGTAGAATGCAGACAACCGAGCCAGCGATAAGTGCAGACACTAAACCGGAACTCAAAGTTACAGCTTCACCACGTTCTTTTGTGAACCTCAACATCGAGGGTATCAACCCACATAACGCCAATATCATGACAATCTGTAGTGTAGCACTAAACATGGCAATTTTACCGTATTCTGATACTGGGAGTAACCGCGTGTAGATCGATACAGCGACAATGGTTAAGAGATACACTACAATATTGCCGAGTGCATATAAGCTTGATAAGCGAAAAAGTGATCGCACCGAATGATCCATACCTGGACAAGGTATTGGCCTATCACCAATGTCAAGTTGACTATCCGCTGTTATGCTTTAAGTTTAGAGGATGATAGAACAGCAGGTTAAAATCAAAAATTGTCTTGGCATACATGCACGACCGGCTACTTTAATAAGCCAGGCAGCTAAAAAGTACAAATCTAAGGTATTGCTGGTTAAGGATGGGTTTGAAGTTGATGCCAAGAGTATCCTTGATATACTGCTGCTGGAGGCACCACAGGGGTCGGTACTCACGTTGAGAGCTGACGGCCCCGATGAAAAAGAAGCAATAGAGGCGTTACGTGAGTTGATAGAAGAGAGGAAATTCGATGAAGAATAAGATATTACGTGGTGTGAAGGTTGCTGAAGGTATTGAAATAGGTTCAATCATAATTTACCCTGGTTATGAAAATGAGGTGCTCCCCTTCTATATTTTACGTGAATCCGATAAGCAAGCCGAAATCCATAGATTATCAACCGCTATAGATAGTGTAAAACAAGAGTTGAAAGCCCTACAGTCGATATTCGAGAAAGAGAACGACCCGTATTCTGCACGTATCTTCGAGGTATCCTATGCTCTGCTGGAAGAACCGTGGCTGCTTGAAGAGGCGCAAAAAATCATCAAAAACGAAAATCGTAACGCCGAATACGTATTACAGAAAGTGATAGCCCATAAGCTGCGTATGTTTGAACGAGCATCAAGTGTCGCCGTTAGACAAAGGGGGGTATTGCTTGAAGAGGTGGCACGCAAGATTTTGAAAAAACTTATAGGTGAGAGTGATACACTCGCTTCGATACCCGAAGGTAAAATCTTGGTAGCACCATTTCTGTCAACTTTCGAGGTGGCACAAATACCACGTAATAAGATAAGAGGGTTAGCATTATCGCATGGTGGGATGACATCACATCTGGCAATACTTGCACAAACTTTCGACATCCCAGTAGTCGTAGGGATAAAAGATCTAATGCGTTACGTAAAGGATGGGCAACTTGCGATATTGGATGGCTACAAGGGGCTTATCATACTGGAGCCGGACGAGTCTACGCTTAGAGCTTACGAGGCAAAAATAAAGCATTACTCGCAGCTGCACGATAAGCTGGTCGATGTTAAGGATTTACCACCCGTTACGATAGATGGTAGGAACATAGAGTTATGTGCGAATATAAATCTACCTGCGGAAATCAAATACGCTACGGAATTTAATGCCGAAGGTATAGGTCTACTACGTACGGAGTTCATATTCTTAGAGGATATGTTAGATGAGGCTCAGCAATTCAACATCTACAGCAATATAGCTGATAAAATATATCCGGGTTCGGTTATCATACGTACGTTCGATATAGGGGCAGATAAATTAGCACCATACGTACGTGAGGATAATCCATTTCTGGGTTGGCGTGCTATAAGACTGTTGTTGAAGGAAAAGAAGCTACTCCGTACGCAATTGAGGGCGATACTTAGAGCTTCACACAAAGGGAACGTTAAGATCATGATACCCATGGTGACCACTGTGGAGGAAGTGCTCGAGGTGAAGAAATTGCTAAACAAGATCAAGCGCGACCTACGTAACGAAAATGTGGAGTTTGACGAAAATATCGATATAGGTGTGATGATCGAGACACCCGCTTCTGCGATAATGGCAGAGGTGTTGGCAAAGGAAGTTGAGTTTTTCTCAATTGGGACGAACGACCTTACTCAATACACGATGGCGGTCGATAGAAACAATCCATACGTGTCGGAGCTGTACGATCCATTACATCCGGCACTTCTCAGGTTGGTGAAGAACATCATAATCGCCGGCCATGCAGCTCACTCATGGGTAGGCGTATGTGGTGAGATGGCACACGATCCCATGGCGATACCCATATTGATAGGACTGGGGGTGGACGAACTTTCGGTAGCTCCCAGATTTCTACTTGAGACAAAAGAAATAATTCGCCACCTTTCGTATAAGGAGACGAAAGCTATCTCAGAGAAAGTACTCAACATGAAGAATGCGATCGAAGTTAGGAAATTCATGAAAAAGGTCTTAAAGGAAGAGTTTCACCTCGATAGTATTATCGATCTAAACTCTCCTTGAGCTCTTTAATGAGCAATAATGCATCTATGGGTGTGAGTTTGTTGACATCTATCGTCTTTAGTTTCGTGATTATCGGGTGTTCACTCTCTTCAAGTACATCGAATAGCGAGACCTGTGTCGATTTCAGTATCTTCTTAAGGACTTGACGTTTCTCCTCGTACTCAAGGTGCCGCAATATCTCTTTTGCACGCTGGATGACGGGTTTCGGTAGGCCAGCCAATCTTGCTACATCCACACCATAGCTTTCGTCACTACTGCCGGGTTTCACCCTATGCAGGAAAATTACCCGATCCTTGTAGCGTTTAGCCTCTACATAGAAGTTCTTGACAATAGGTATCATATCAGCCAACCTCGTAAGTTCATGGTAATGTGTAGCAAATAATGTGCATGCTTTAATATTTCGTGCTATGTATTCAACGACTGCCCAAGCGATAGATAGTCCATCGAACGTGCTGGTGCCACGTCCGATCTCATCCAGTATTATAAGGCTACGTTCAGTAGCGTTGTGTAAGATGTTGGCGGTTTCGTTCATCTCAGCTAAGAAGGTTGATACCCCACGTGTGATGTCATCGGATGCACCTATCCTTGTAAAAATGCGATCCACAATACGTAGGTGTGCACTTTCTGCAGGTACAAATGACCCCATCTGCGCCATAATTAATATGAGTGCAGCCTGCCGTAGATATGTGGATTTACCTGACATGTTAGGTCCAGTAACAATAAGTACGCGATGCCACTCGTCAAACGTTAAGTCGTTGGGCACAAATTCACCTTCCTTTAGTTGGTGCTCAACCACTGGGTGACGCCCACCTACTATTTCAATTCTGTCAGCTTCGTGAAATTCTGGTCGCACGTAATTATATTTGCGTGCTACATAAGCGAGTGATGCCAGTACATCGAGTTCGGCCAACTTTTTTGCAACCTCTTGCATCAATGTGGTGTACTTGGCAACCTCCCCACGTAACTCGTTGTAAAGTTTATACTCCAGGTCCTTTATTCTATCTTCTGCATGTAATACTTTGCTTTCATATTCCTTCAATTCAGGTGTGATGAACCTCTCTG
>NMUJ01000014.1 GCA_002256535.1 Caldifarciminota bacterium 4484_18 | reverse complement strand
CACTTAAAGAAGGGTTGATCGAAATATTCGTCAAAGCAGGTGCAACAGTATTGGGGCCCGGTTGTGGGCCATGTGTGGGTGTACATGAAGGAGTATTGGCAGATAGTGAGGTATGCTTATCGTCACAGAACCGTAACTTTAAAGGTAGGATGGGCAACCCTGAGGGTTTCATATATGAACGTATATGAGATTGTGGAATGGCTTAGCTATTATGGTGATGTGAGGGAATGGTCAGAAGAGGAAGGTGTGATCAAAGTTTCATATATACCACGTATATCGACAAGGGAGCTATTTCGTAACATAAGGAACCAGCTCGTAGATTATACACCATTCCTCAGGAAAGGTACGTATCCGAGTGAAGTAGTACTATATCTCGTACCGCGTCCCAGATATATTGGGGTAACCTCGTATCGATTGAATATCCTGTTGTTGATAGCGACACTGTTTACGACGATGCTGGCAGGTGCGATGCTGGCGGGAACGGACCCATTCCATAATCCCACAAATATATTGAAAGGGTTACCATTTTCGTTGGCCATAATGTTTATACTGGGGTCACATGAGTTGGGTCACTACATCATGTGTAGGAGACTCGGAGTAGAGGCTACATTACCGTTTTTTATACCTGTGCCACCACCGTTTATTTTGGGTACGTTTGGTGCTGTCATAAGGATACGTAGCCCTATACCTGACAAGTCTGCGCTGATGAAAATAGGGGTGATGGGCCCACTTGTGGGTTTCATTATATCTATACCCATAATCCTGGTGGGGTTGAAGTTATCCACGTTAACGGTGGCAATACCAGAAGGGATGCCGCATTTTAAACTGGGGCGCTCAATACTGTTTTCAGTGTTGGTAAACCTGTTGTATGGTGAATTACCAGAGAATTACGCATTATTATTGCATCCGGTCGCGTTTGCGGGTTGGGTTGGCCTATTTATCACAGCGCTTAACCTGTTACCCATAGGGCAGTTCGATGGCGGACATATAAGTTATGCGATGTTTGGTGAGAAATATCACCCGAAGGTTATGATGGCTATGTTTGTGATACTTATGGGGTTGGGCTTTCTTTGGCCGGGTTACTTTTTGTGGGCATTTCTTGGCATTATAGTGGGGTTCAAACATCCAAAGCCACTCGATAGCGTAACACCGTTGACCTCACAGGATAAAGTATTAGGTATAGTTGCATTAATCATGCTAATACTGACGTTTGTACCACGTCCGTTTGCAATTAGATGAAGGCGATATAGATTAAAAGGTTTGATGATTATGACGTAACATACGGATAAGGATTGCACGCTTGATACGCATGTATTTAGCGTAAGCTGGATGTTTAGTGAACAGGAACTCACCTATTGCTTTATCGTCACCTGCTGGTATTTCGCCAATTTTCTGGCGTGTGAGTTCAAGGTTATTCTTCTCAATGTTGATGATATGTGTGAACATATCCTGTGGCAGCGCAGACGTCACAGCTATAAACTTCAGGTTGTAATCTGGACCGAACACCTTTTCAAAAACATACTGCGTACGTTTGAGATGAAACTCTGACGTCACCACCATTACATTACGCCAGCCACGTGGCTTGATTATCCTTACTTTCGGGAAATACGCATTACCTATGGTATCACGGGATTCTTCATCCAGTAATATCTTATCATATGGTATACCGTTTGTTATCGCATATTCTTGCATCGCACGTGCCTCAGTAACTGGTGGTTTATAGGTATACATGAAACTCCATGCACCCGAAAATATTACATACTCTGTAACACCTTCTTTAAAGAGCTCCACAGCTTTATCCACTCGCTGTAAACTGGTGGGTTTAAGCCTACCATACTTATCAATGCCACCGCCGGGAACTATGAGCACATCAACCTTCATGGTAATTTAAGTATACGTTCTACGGGGTAGATTACCATCTCTTCAGGCTTTCTACCTATGAGATATGCGAGCACATCGAATGCATTCAATCTTCCCATCGTCATCCTTATATGTAGGTTACCGTCTTTCAATTCCATGTGCTTGACACTCACGCGTAGGTTGAGCCTCTTATCCCTTTTGTTCACCCATATTCCCCTTGTATGCATGAACTGCTTAATAATGGTGGGTTCAAGCCTTATTCCATACGCCACATATTCTGACTCATTGAATAACTGAAACAGTGATAGATGATCTGTACCCGGCATAACCTTTACATCAAATACCTTAAACCCCTTCGGCAATTTGCGGTTCACAAGATACACTACATCACCAGGTGGTTCGCTTACCACCACATCCATATATTCCGTATAAGAGAACATACCAAACGGCAACGGTGGTCCAAATGCCACCCTTGGGTGTGGCCTATACCCTTTTGTGAATACCACTGGTAGCTTCGCACGTAATAATGCCCTTATCATCGTACGAGTAGTATCGAGGTGCCCCACCCACCTAAGTTCGGGCTCCTTGCCATATCGTATACGTAAAGTATAGACGACGGAGGGGGTTGCAATCTTTATCGGCCGTCTACCATAGGCTATATTTCCCTTGGGTGGCAATTTTTCCAACCTTAATGGTATTGGGGATATCCCTTCACATGCACCACACCCATAGCAGCCTTGTATCCTGCAATCCGATGTCTCGTCGGTTCTGTCACCTTCTTTGATAAGGAATTCACGTTTCACACCCACATCTATGTAGCGCTCCCATGGTAATAATTCATCGACTTTCAGCTCGCTGGTATAATATGAAGGGTCAACCCCCATCTTGGTGAACGCTTCCTCCCATATATGAAAGTCGAACCTACCCTCTTCACTGGTTGTGATACCTGCTTTAGAGGTTTCAACAATGGCGGGTGCAACCTTCTCGTCACCACGCCCTAATACAGTTTCTATGTAGCTTACGTCTGGATTACGATAGTGTACTTCAACCCCACGCCCGCCCTTGAACGCAGCCCGTATATGCTTGGCTTTATTTGATAACTCCTTTCTATCGGCAAACATCTTCCATTGGAATGGTGTGAATGGTTGTGGTACAAACGGCGATATCGACACTTTCACCTGTTTCGGATACGCTATGGCTGCTATCTTACGGATAAGCTTGATAATACCTTCTATATCTTGCCACTCCTCACCCGGTAGCCCTATCATAAAGTATAGCTTGACATGTGTAATATTATAGTCGGCTGCAAGTTCAACCGACCGTAAAATATTATCTTCGTTTATCTGTTTGTTGACAATCTTACGTAACCGTTCCGTACCTGCCTCAGGTGCTATAGTTATACCACCTGTCAAGTATGGTGCAATCTCACGTGTAATTGCGTCACCACGTAACGATGGTAATGATAATGGAATATGTGGGTATTTTGTAGCTACACGTTTGATGAGCTCTTCACAACCAGAATAATCTGATAACGACAATGCTAACAACGAAACCTCGTTGTAACCGGTTTCCAACAACCCCGTATCTATCAGTTTGATAATCTCAGCTATGTCTCTCTCCCTATATGGGCGTGTCACCATACCCACTTGACAGAACCTACATCCGCGTGTACAGCCACGGCTCACCTCGATTATTAACCTGTCGTGTGTTGTCTCTACCAATGGTACTATTAATTTAGGTGCTGCTGGCATCTGCTTCGCATATACACGTTTAGCTTTATTCCCTATAGTGGGTACCCATACACCCTCAATCTGAGATGCCTCTTTATAAAGTTCGTCCCGTGTTAGCTCGTGTTTTGACCATGCTTTAAGTAATGGTATCATTCGTGGTATGAGAGGCTCTGCCTCCCCTATAAGAAATAGGTCAAAAAATGGCGCTATAGGTAGTGGGTTGACAACAGCGATACCGCCACCTATGACGAGCGGTCCGTCACTTCGGTCAGCTCGCCACACTGGTATACCTCCCAACTCCAACATCTTAACTATATTGGGATACAGCAAGGGATACGGTATCGAGAAAAATATAATATCGAACTCATCGAGCGGTCTACGTGACTCCAGGGAGGTCAACTTCATGTTATGATTTTTCAGCACATTCATCATATCATCAGCCGGCAAGAATACACGTTCACATAAGGTTTCAGCATCATCATTAAGCAAGTTATACAATATATGGATTGCTAAGCAGCTCATACCTACCTCATATATATCGGGATAGGCGACCACCGTACGTAATGTGGTCTTATCCCAATCTTTATGTACACTATGCCACTCGTGATTTAGATACCTACCGGGTTTATCAACTTGAAACAAAATACTATCCCACACAATTAATGATAACACACATGGAGGCATTATGAAACGTGTAGCGTGGATTATGTTCTTTGTTTTAACTTTCCTGACCTGTAAACATGCCAACCACCCGCCAGAGGTTCCCGTAACCCCATGGTGTAAATCTGAAGAAGGTACTACTCTCACCACCTATGCATTTATGACTTCAACCCACGATCCAGACGAAGACCGTATATCCATACGGTTTGATTGGGGTGATGGTACAATCTCTACATGGAGCCATTTCATACCGTCCGATAGCGTATGGATCGATACGCATACATTCACGGAGTCCGGTACATATGAAATACGTGCACAGGCAAAAGACGAACATGGTGCTACTTCAGGATGGTCAACCCCTTTCGTATTTACCGTTAAGTCTTACTATCCGTCACCTGGATCGCTTGAAGTGTGGGGTCCTGACACTGGCTACATAGGTGAAGATTACTGGTTCTATGCACGTGCGGTGGACCCCAATAACGATAGCATACAATTCCAATTTTTGGTGCTATTAGGTGTGACCATTATAGATACAATAGGCTGGCGTCCCCCTATACCATCGGGTTGCGTAGATTCGATACAAGTGTCCTTTACGCTTGCTGATACCAGTTTTGAATTTAGGGTTTACGTGAAGAATATACACGGTAGTGTAGCTGATACGTTTGCATCTACTTTCATCCGCATAGTTGATAGACCACCAACTGCACCACCTCCTCCTTCTTGTAAACCCGTGAGCTATATTTATACACCAATAAAGTTTAGCACCCAAACCAGTGATCCCGATCCTTATGATGATGCGCTCTCATATAGGTTTGTGTTCGATAATGATACCATTGCATGGGGGCCACCTGACACCAGCATCTACACCGTATGGTATTATTTCGATACCCCTGGCCTACATTACGTACGTGCACAGGCGAGAGACCAATGGTCACGTGTGTCAGGATGGTCTGATCCAAATGTCATCTCTATAAAAACCAATTTTGTGGATGAATGGTCTAACTTCGATACCCCCATCGAGATATCCGTGACATATGACCGAGCTTATATAATAGAAAGCGGTACCCAATCACTGGTGATAACCGATCTTTCTGGTAACATTATCGATAGGTGGCAATATTTCGATACCCCCATATCTGTAGATGTGGATACTAATGGTTACATCTATGTGACAGATGCAGGTACCCAAACCGTTAAGAAGCTATCCCCCACCGGTACAATAGTAGCTGAGTGGGGTGGCTACGGTGCAGCTAACGGGCAGTTCCGCTACCCTTACGATGTAGCAGTGTACGATACTTTCGTTTTTGTGGTGGATCGTGAAAACCACCGTGTTCAGAAATTCACTCACAACGGTGAATTCGTCGCCAACTGGGGTGGTTTCGGTTCGGGTGATGGTCAATTTTATCTACCCACAGGTATTGACATTCACAACGATACCGTTTATGTGGCGGATTTCTACAACAACAGAGTGGAGATATTTACAACCTCCGGTACTTACATAAGTAAGTTTGGTGAAACCGAAGGTGTGGAGGATGGTCAATTCATCGGTTTACGTGATGTAGCTGTCGACGATAGTGGTTATGTTTATACTATTGAGAGCGACAATGCACGTGTACAGAAATTTAAATACATAACATTTATTACACGTTGGGGCACTTCAGGTATAGCGGTTGGGTGTTTCAACAACCCACAAGCTTTATCAATATGTGGTAACTTACTGTATGTGGTAGATACAGAGAATGATAGGATACAGATATTTGATCTCACCCAGTAGGAGGGACTATGCGTAAGGCTATATGTGCTATAATGTTTATAATACTGCCAAGTCCTTTACTTGGCAGGTTGGGTGGCGCTGGTGGTGCGTTCCTCTCACGTGCAAAGGGCACAATAGCGCCCGCCATGGGATATGCATACTCCGCGTATGCAAACGATATAGAGGCAATATTCTGGAACCCTGCTGGGCTGGCTTCCGTGAAGGTGGCCAGCTATCACATCACCTACACGCAACTGTTTGCGGGTCTAAGGGAGACTAACTTAGCTTTTGTTTATCCTCTATCGGTAGGTACGATAGGGGTTGATATCATAGCTTCGCTTTCGGGTGAAATATTACGTACAACACCAGAAACACCCAGAGGTACGGGTGACTACTTCACTGCTAATGACTACGCATTCGGTATTGCGTTTGGACGTAACCTAACGGATAAGTTTAGTGCGGGATTCAACATAAAGGTGGTTAACTTGAACATCGATAAGGTTACCAGTTGGGGTATGGCCATCGACATAGGTGCAATCTACAACACACGTACTTTGAGAAATCTAAGGTTTGGCTTCTCGCTACAGAATTTTGCTCGTGACATGACGTATTACGGTGAGGCACTCCAATACACTGTAGAAGAGGGTGAACGTATGGCTACATATCTGAGTACACCGTTCCCGTTACCGCTTACCTTCCAAACCGGTATAGCTATTGACCTCATAGATAAAGCTACAACCAAATGTAGCTTTGCAGCTGATCTCATCCACCCACTGGATCAGCAGGTCACATTCGGTGTGGGCATCGAATGCATACTTGGTGGCAAGTTTGCTCTAAGGGCAGGCTATACTGGTAAGAATAACCATAACTTCACGTATGGGTTCGGTATACTGGGGGGACACATAAGCATAAACTATGCTTATGAGAGCCATCAATACCTCATGGGTGAACATCACCTTGGTGTAAATCTCACACTTTGATGACATTTCAATCGCTGCTCATCAAGCGTCGCCATCTCATAGAAAATAAGCTACGTGAATACCTTAATAAACACTGGATAGGTGAAGATCCCACACTTAAACAGTCGCTTAAAGATTTCGTACTACGTGGTGGTAAGCGGTTACGACCGTTTCTGTTGATAGAAGCCTATCGAGGTGTCACCGGCCACGAGCACGATGATATAGTGACTGCATCATTGATGGTTGAATTCATTGAGGGGTCGCTCCTCATTCATGACGATATCATCGATCGTGACACCGTACGACGTGGTGGCCCCACCTTACACAAAGTGATGGAATCCCTACTGGGTGATGCACACGTTGGTGTAAGTTCAGCAATCGTTGGTGGTGATCTACTTTTAATACAGAGTATAAGGCCATTGCTGGATACAGGTTTCTCGGAGTATACCAAACTGCATGCGTTGGAATGTTGGCTATCTGCACTATCACAGTGCTATTTCGGCCAGATATACGATATTACTCTGATGCAAAAAGAGAAGCTGGATGAATCCCACTACTTTCACATGGTGGATCTCAAAACCGTAAGTTATACAACATTTGCTCCAATAATGATAGGTGCAATACTTGCAGGTGCAGATGAGCACATCAAATCTTGCTATAAAGAATATGCAATTTACCTTGGACGTGCATATCAGGTGAGGGATGACCTGCTGGGCATATGGGGTAACCCCAACGAGACAGGTAAATCTGCCGATTCTGATATCAAAGAAGGTAAACGCACACTACTTTATATTTACGCAATTAACCATTTATCTACTGAAGATAGGGAGTGGTTTCAACACCATTGGGGTAACCCCAACCTTACGGCTGCTGATGTGGATAGGGTGAAGCAATTACTCGAAGATGTAGGTGCACGCAAATACACGGAGGGATGGCTTACTAAGCTTACGTCACATGCGTTATCGGTTATCGACAATATGCCAATTATAGAGGGATCAAAAGCTGTCTTCCGTGAGCTGACAGAATTTATTGCGACACGATCTTATTAAAATCCCTACCTGTAAGCCTATTATAAGCTTCAACATATTTTTGATAGGTCTGCTTAACTATCTCTTCGGGTAATTCAGGTGGTGTAGAGTTTTTATCCCATACTGTTGTGAGATAATCACGTACAAATTGTTTGTCAAAACTCACCTGTGGTTTGCCAGGTTCGTACGTATCGCGCGCCCAGAAACGTGACGAATCTGGTGTCAACACTTCATCTATAATTGCGAGTTCACCATCTATCCAGCCAAATTCTAACTTCATATCTGCTATTATGATACCGCGCTCGTATGCGTATCGATGTGCTTTCTCATAGATTTCAATACTTTTATCACGCAGATACTCCGCACTTTCCCAACCTATCATCTCTGCCAGTGTTGCAAAAGAGATTGGCTCATCATGCCCTACAGTCGCCTTAAGTGTGGGTGTAAAGATTGGACGTTCGAGTTTATCTGCTTCACGTAAGCCTGACGGTAACTTCATCCCCCATACTGTACCGGTTTGCACATATTCATTCCATGCAGCACCTGTGAGGTAACCACGTGCTATGAACTCCACAGGTATGGCTACGGCTTTCTTAACAAGCATTGTGCGTAACCGATATTCTGGTGGAAGGGATCGCAACTCTACCTTCACGTGATGGCTGGGCATCACATCTTCTAAGAAGTTGAACCAGAATATCGTCAATTGGGTCAAAATTTCACCCTTATGAGGTATGGGGGTAGGTAATACCCAATCAAATGCCGAAATACGGTCAGTGGCTACAATGATCAACTTATCTTCACCAAACCTATAAACATCGCGCACCTTACCGCGCTTATATAACGGATATGGTAAATTAGTCTCAACTATAGGGGGCACGGTTACCTCGGATGGCCGACGCACACTATGTATATGGGGGCTTCTTTGCAGGTGATCACCTTTTGTACCTCATCATCATAAAACGCCCCTATCGGGACGGAACCCAACCCCAACGCTACCGCCTGTAGGTGTATATTCTGTGCAGCATGCCCTGCTTCCATATAAACGTAACGGATACCACGTTCACCGTACCTACGCGTGGTACGTTCGAACCTTGCAGTTATAACTATAGACATGACAGCACTGCTAACCCAGGGTTGGTTCAGTGCTGCACGTGCAAGCGCTAACCGATGGTCACCTTCCCTTACACGTACTAATTTGTGTTCCTCTGGTATGTATCGGAAGATGCCATCTGGCATTACGATGTATAATGCAAGCGGATACGTGGCACCTGCAGATGGTGCTGCACGGAACCCTCGCACAGTATCTGTTATACCCTGGGCTGCCCATAACAGTTGCCCTATTTGTTCGAGTGCCAACGTATCTGATGTAAATTCACGTATTGAGCGCCGCTCATATATTGCACGTTCGAGTGCAAACTCGCTTTCCAATCGCGGTGGCGGTAATGCTACTTCAGCAGCTAACATTGTTACTCCTCATGTTTACTCACCAGTATAACTGCATTATGGCCACCAAAGCCAAACGAGTTCGATATTGCGTATCGTATCTCCATATCACGTGCACCATCTGGTACGTAATCGAGGTCACATTCAGGGTCGGGTTCTTCCAAATTGATCGTTGGATGTACTTTATCCTCTTTGACACTCAATATGGTAGCAATGAGTTCGACTGCACCTGCTGCACCAAGCAGATGGCCGATCATCGACTTTGTGGACGTTATTGCCACCTTATATGCGTGATCACCGAGCGCCTTTTTGACCGCTATAGTCTCTATTTTATCGTTCAGTGGTGTAGATGTACCATGTGCATTTATGTAGTCAATCTCGTCCGGTTTGACCCCTGCTTTATCTAACACCCTCTTTATTGCGTATGATTGACTTTCGGCAGTAGGATCCGGTGCAGTAACGTGGTATGCATCTGCGGTCGCTGCATAGCCTCTGATTTCGGCATAGATTTTTGCACCCCTACGACGTGCATGGTCGAGTTCTTCCAACACCAGTATGCCTGCACCTTCGCCTACAACAAACCCATCGCGATCCTTATCAAATGGTCGTGATGCCTTTTCTGGTTCATCATTACGTGTGGAGAGTGCCTTCATGTTAGCGAACCCCGCTATAGATAATGGAGTTACTGGTGCCTCCGCACCACCAGCGATCATAACATCGGCATCACCACGTTTGATGAGCTCAAATGCTTCACCGATCGCGTGTGCAGACGAGGCGCATGCTGATACAACACTGTAGTTGGGGCCCTTCATCCCCCATCTGATTGCTACATCGCCACTGGCTACATTTACAATCATCATCGGTATGAAGAATGGACTGACCTTGGTGGGCGATTCTAACAACCGCATGTGCTGTTTCTCCCATAACTCTAACCCCCCTATGCCGGATGAGATTGATACGCCCACCCTATAAGGATTTTCGGGTTCCATGTTCAACTGAGCATCCTCGATTGCTTCCTTAGCTGCTTGTACTGCGAAAATATTAAATAGATCCATACGCCGTAACTGCTTGGGTGATATGATAGATGGAGGGTCGAAATCGCGTACCTCAGCTGCTATCTTTACACTAAAATTGGATGCATCAAACCTCGTAATGTAACCTACGCCGTTCTTACCCGCAAGTAAATTCTGCCAATACGTGCGTACATCATTACCTATAGGAGTGACAACACCTAATCCTGTGACAACTACACGTCTCACTGTACCTCAGGAAAGCTTTTGAGCAAGATAATCTATAACCTTGCCCACGGTTTCAAGCTTACCAGCCTCTTCGTCTGGTATCTCGACATTGAAGGTCTCTTCCACACCCATCAGCAACTCAACCGTATCCAGTGAGTCAGCTCCCAGATCTTTTATGAAATGTGCACCCTCAGTAACTGCACTTGGATCAACACCCAACTTCTCAATAATAATATCCACTACCTTCTGCTTGATCTCGTCGCGCGTCATACTGCCTCCTTTTCATCAATTTTATGCTTACGGATAAATTGTCAATCGTCAACCTCATTCACATTCGAATGATGACTTTTAGATAACTAATAAAGTAAATAGCGCTCCCTTAATCGCATGAAGGTTGCTAACCTATCTCGTGCTTCAGGTAATGCATACGATTCTTTCAATATCTCAGAGGCAGATTTACCTGCCATTATCGCATCCACTAAGCATGTACCACCTACTGCCCAGTTGAACCCCGGCGAATGCTCAAAGTCCAATCTACCTGGGTAAAGTTCGTTGATTGCCTCAAGTATGTGTATAGCGGTGGCTACGGGTTTGAATGCATGTTTATCTGTAAGGTGTAACTCCACACCCTCACACACTTCACCTACATAGCGGAAATAAAAAGGTTTGTAGTATATTGGTCTAAAATATACACCGGGTAGGTTACGTGAGTTGAGTTCATCCGCTAACGAGGTTGCATCTATCCAAGGTGCACCCACTATTTCGAACGGCTTAGTGTAACCCACACCCTCGCTCAGGTTCTTGATCTCACCCAACAACCCCATACCTGCATAACAGAGTGCTGCATCCGGTGTAGGGATATGGGGTGAGGTTGATACCCATTCCAATCCCGTATCCTCCCATAACATATCGCGGGACCATCCCTTCATCGGTATCACGATGAGTTTCACTCCTATGTTGAGCACATCGTTAAAGTAGAGTGCAAGCTCACCAATAGTCATACCATGAACAATGGGTAACACATTATATGCAGGGAACCTATCATCTCTTATCTCCGGTAACGTACCTTCAACATTTACACCACCAAGTGGGTTAGGTCTATCGAGTACCATAAACTCTATACCAACATCGTGTGCTGCCTCCATTGCGAGTTCCATCGTGTACACATATGTATACGCACGTGAGCCCACATCCTGTATATCGAATATTAGGATATCGATGTTCTCCAACATCTCTCTTGTGGGTTTCATCCTATCACCGTATAGGCTGTAGACGGGTAACCCGGTGACTTCGTCTATGTAATCTCTAACCTTTGCACCTGCGGGTAGTTCACCCCTTATACCGTGTTCGGGTGCAAACAGTGCAATCAGCTCCACATCAGGGTGTTGGTAAAGCAGGTCGATAGTTGACTGAAGCTTACTGTTGACACTCGTCTGGTTTGCTATCAAGCCAATACGTTTGCCACGAATCAAGTTGAGCTTCTCCTCGAGTAACACATCGATACCCAGTTTAACTTTGGGCATCTTGCGCATGTTGCCTCCGATTATGCTTAAAGTGCACCATATCACAAGTATCGGCACGTTAAGCATTGTGGGTCACTCTATGTTTGGATTTAAATAGTAATCCCACAGCAAACGTCCAAACTGCACCTATAACTACTAACCATGGCCATGCCACCCCTATACGCTGTTGTGATACAAACAGAATCAATATCACGACTATGCTCGATAGCATCGCAACCACATTACCGAGGTCTGAACCGCGTTTCACGAGTACACCCAGTAGGAACACACCCAATAATGCACCATATGTGAACGCACCTATCTTAAACCCCAACCATAGTATTTGTTCCACATTGCGACACACTATGGCGATACCGATGAGTATCAAGCAAAATAGGAGCACTGTAATGCGCGAGACCATCAGATAATGGCGTTCAGATGCACGTTTCTTGATGTAGGGTTGGTATATATCAACTATAGCACTGGAGGCGAGTGCACCAAGTGCCGAATCAATACTCGACATGGCGGCTGCAAATACGCCCGCTATCAATAATCCACGCATACCGACCGGCAACTGTGTTACTATAAAATATGGAAAGATATGGTCTGTGTTGGTTGGTAACCCCGGATCCGGGAACCTCTGATAGAACACATACAGTAATGTACCAATCGTCAAAAACGTTATAACCACGGGGAAATCGATGATACCGGTCATAATAATTGCATGCTGGCTATCGCGTACACGTCGACATGTAAGCATCCGCTGAGTAAGATCCTGATCCGTACCAAGTGCGGCAAACGTCTGAAAACATCCGTTAACTACACCTACAACTAACCAACGTGGGTTGCTGAGTGCTGGCCGTAGATCGAACACCCTTAACTTACCCAGCTTACCCGCTATAGTGGTGACGGTTTGCCAGCTACCGGGTATGTGAGATAAAAGGTAATATATCACCAACCATGCGCCTCCCAAAAAAACTATCGCTTGCATAACGTCTGTCCAGATCACTGCCTTGATACCACCTACCGCTGCTAACAATCGTACCCCACTGGCCAATAACCTCGTTACAAAAAACAATAGGGTTGCCGTGTTACGGGTGGCTGTACCGAACCTCTGGTAAAGATATTGATACACCGTTATCACCTTACCACGGTAGAAGGCTGGCATCAACAGATATGCGATGAGAAACCTTCCCACAAATGAACCAAACGCAAACTGCAGATATGTGTAGTTAGCTCTATATGCATCCGCTGGTACACCAATAAATGTTAGCGCACTTGCCTCTGTTGCCAGTATTGATAAACAGACCGCACCCCACGGCATGCGGCGGTTGGCGACAAAGAAGCCGTCGATGTTCTTCTATTGATAAATGCATCACAACATCAGTATCGGAAGCTACTACCCCCTATAAACTCACGTATAATAGAAGTCGGTGGTATCTCATCCGACATTATACCCATGAAATGTGACAAAAATGCTAATAACCGGATCGCGTCTTTATACTCGGGTTGACTGCTATCGATACCACGTAGGATGGGTTCAGCGTAACCTTTCAATACTGCCAGCTCACATAGTGAAGCTGAGTTGAACATTACATCAGCCCTCTCTTGGAACGGGAACACATAGCGTTCTTCGCCTCGTACCACTGATGGCCATAACCTAAGTGTCTGTAGCGCAGTATGTCCACGGAATAGGTTATCACGTACCAGCCTGCGCAATAACCGTGTATCACGTGTTGATAACCGTGTAGTGTTATCCATGTTTATCTGCGTAAGTGCACTTACGTAGATCTTCAACTTCGTATGTTCTGATACATCAGCGGCAATTATCGGGTTGAGTGCATGCATACCTTCAACAATAAGTAATGTATCTTTGTCGAGTTTCACGTTTCTACCTGAGGGGCGACGTTTACCGATACGGAAGTCGAACTTCGGTAGTTCCACCGTCTCATTATTTAACAACCTTTGAAGCTGTGTATTGAATAGCTTTACATCGACTGCTTCGATACAGTCGTAATCTGGGTTACCTTCTTCGTCGAGTGGCGTCTTATCACGATCGACGAAATAGTTGTCCAACGATACGGTCACAGGTTTTAACCCATTAGCCATTAGGTGTATATAAAGTAGTTTCGAAAATGTGGTCTTACCTGAAGAAGATGGCCCTGCCACAAGCACGAGTTTGACCCTATCCCTATCCTTTGTGATCATATCTGCAATCTCTATCAACCTACGTTCATGTAACGCTTCCTGTACTTTTATGAAATCCGATATCTTACCTGAGGCGATCACCTCGTTTAGCTCACCTACAGTTTCGACCTTTAATATCTCAGCTTCTTCTTTGGCGTTAGCAAACGCTGTGAATAGCTTCGGTTGCTCACCAACAACTGCTAATCTATAAGGATTAGATGCATCCGGTGGTATTATTAAAAAACCAGGTCCGTATTTTTTAAGCTCGTACACCTTGAGATAGCCAGTACTCGGTACAAGTGGTTCATAAAAGTAAGAGTAACAATCCATACACTTGTACAATGGTATCATTTGGAACGGCAAATACCTGATAAGCTCGATCTGATCATAGCGATGGCTAACCTTAAGTAATGCGATCGCCTCTTCTTTTGTCAGGTTGATACGTTCAATGGGTTTATCCTGTTCGATGACGATGTCGAGTTCGTGTTTAATCCGATTCAGTAGCTGATTGTCTACCTTGATACCGTCGATTTCACAGTATACAGCTTCACCGTATGCGTATTTGACTTTCAATACACCTTTTGGTATGAGTTTATTCACCACTATATGTAGGAGAAACGCCAGACTGCGTTCAAATATGCGTTTACCCTCTGGTGATGTAATTGTGACGTGTTCAACCTTTGCATCTGCACGTATCAGCTCATCCAACCCTGTGAGCTGATTGTCTACGAGTGCACCCACCACAGGGTATGAACCCTTGTCACTTATCCGATTCTTGAGCATATCACATACCCTTTTATAAGAGATATCAGCTTTCACTTACCAAATTTAGGGTTAAAGATGGTTTGTCAATCACTTATTGGTTATCTGCGTTCGAACCGTTTTGCCAGCTCCTTAAGTGTTATCCGTATAAGGGTAGGTCTACCATGTGGACAGAAGAAAGGATTCTGTGTCGCAAATAGGCGATCGATGAGTGCATTCATCTCCTCAGAAGTCAGTTCCTGCTCGGCTTTAGTTGCTGCCTTACATGCGATGGTTTTGCCAACGATTTCGATGTCACGCTTAAGTTTACCTTCTTTAGCGAGTTCTAACAACATCTCTTTAAATGTACAGGTATCGAAATCTTCAAACGCTCCAGGTACGGCTGTTATCTTAACGGTGCGGTGACCAAACTCCTCTATATCGAAGCCAAACTTTACGAGTAGATCGTTTGTTGCTTTATATACCTCATATTCACTTGGTGTTAGGTTAGCCACTACTGGGAACATTAGCCGCCGTGAGGTTGGCTTACTTTTAAGTAGCTGTTCGTATATTATCCGCTCATGGGCTGCATGTTGGTCCACTATAATGAGCCCCTGTTTTGTTTGTGCAAATATGTACGAGTTATGTAGTTGCCAGAATCTGGCACCTTCGAGTGTAAACTCTTCTTCACCAGCTGCTGGTCGGGTGAACCCTTTCACCAACTTTATACGTAGTTTATCACGTATACCGTCGACGATAAAGTTGTAAAGGGATTGCTCATCACTGAACCGTACCTCATCCTTACGTGGGTGTATGTTTACATCGATCATGGTGGGATCTAACTCTATAAATATCACGAATGATGGGTGTTTGGATTTATCATCTAACCCATACGCATCCTGTACAGCTTTACGTATGATGTGACTTCTCACCGGACGGCGGTTAACAAATATGAACTCTTGCGGATGTCTGTCCAGCATCTCCGGTCGTGATATGTAACCCCAAACAAGTATATTGGATGCAGAGAGCTCGAATGGCTCCAGGTGCGACATGAATTCCTCACCCAATAGGTTTGTCAGCCGTGCCTCAAGCTCATCCGCCATGAGGTCCAGTACCACTTCATCATCGTGCACAAGTTTAAACCCTATTTCAGGGTATGCGATCGCATAGTTGTAGATTTTACCCAGTATGTGGCCAAACTCTGTGCGCTTGGATTTCAGGAATTTACGTCTTGCAGGTATGCGTTCGAAAAGCCGATATACCTTTACAGTTGTACCTACGTTACGGGCTATTTGACGTTTATCAACGATACGTGCGTTATCCACCCGCAGGTATGTACCTACAGGTTCTTCACGTGCACGTGTGATTATCTCCATATCCGCTACCCTACGTATGCTGGCGAGTGCTTCACCACGGAAGCCGAGTGATGTGAGGTTATCCAGATCACTTATATCATTCAATTTGCTGGTAGTGTGTGACTCAACTGCCAGCTCTACCTGATCGGCTGGTATACCATATCCGTTGTCTATTACTTCGATGAGATCTATACCGCCAGCAGATTTACAGTCTGCCCCCTTTGGCCACTTGGGTACCCGCCCAAAAAGCTGGTGGAGGGATTCGAACCCCCGACCTGGTGATTACAAATCACCTGCTCTACCACTGAGCTACACCAGCTTGATTATTATAATACAACGAACTATGGGTTGTCAATAGGTGATCGGAGCGCTTCGCTAATGCTTTGACTTAATCTCAGGCTTGTATAGATTATATACGCATGGTGTGTGCTGTCTCCATAGTTGTGGGTTACCTTATGGGTTCGATACTACCCGCGTATTTCTTGGGGCGATTGTATCATCTCGACATACGTCGTGTAGGTATGCAGTATGCTGGTACTGTCAATGTCTACCATACATTGGGTTTACTGCCTGCTATACCAACTGCGATATATGATGCATTTAAGGGGGTGTTAGCTATCTTCATCAGCCAGCGGCTGACATCTAACTTCGTCTGTGCACAACTTAGCGGGTTAGCTGCTATAGCAGGTCATGTGTTACCGTTCTACCTTGGGTTCCGTGGTGGTCAGGGTGTCGCCTGTGCTACTGGTATAATGTTGTATTATCTTGTGCATTACCTAACAGGTGGTGGATTATTCCTGTATGAGTTGGGTTTCCTATTCGTTGTGGTTGCAATTCTTACCTACATCACACGGCAGGGTGAGCTTATCGGTATGATAGTTCTCCCACTGCTCTGTTATACGCTGTTTTTACATGCATTACATGACCCACATAATCCGTTCCTTGTTGCTGTTGTCGCTTATATAATAGCTGTTGGGCTGTATAATACTGTTGAGCGTGGGTTGCTGAAAATAACCGATGAAACTCTCAAACGTCACTGGTGGCGTGTAGCTGCACGACCGGGTGCACTCACTTTTATAGTAATCTATCTGCGTAATACGCAGCGTATGGCACTACAGCTTATCGGTTGTGTAGCAATATTCTTCATCCTGCTCGATATTGTGCGGTTCGTACATCGACGTACCAGCATGTTTCTAAGCCTCATATTTGGTGATATCTTCGGTAAGCTGTTTGGGCTTATGTTTGGACGTCACAAAATAAGGGATAAAACCTTAGAAGGTACACTTGCATATTGGGGTGGTGCTCTCATCTGTGCATATGTACTTTATAATACGTTGCACATATCACCTTTATTGCTGGGTATCGGTGCAACAGGTGCTGCGATTACTGAATTGCTATCATTTAATGTTGATGATAACTTCACCGTCCCTTTAGTAAGTGGTACACTTATGCACGTAATAGATATGTTCGTCGGCTGATACTGTTATTTGGTTGCTTCTGGGTTTTGAAATTCCTCACGTGTATATATCCAATAATGTGTGATACCAAGTTGTTGAAGCAGTTTCTTTCCTTTTTCTTGACCCAATACGAACACTGCAGTTGCTATCGCATCCGCCCATACGCCGCTGGTATCGATAACTGTCACGCTGACGAGTTCCATGGCTGGCAAACCTGTCTTTGGATCCAGTATATGATGATAATATTTTCCGTCTTTGACAAAATAGCGTTCGTAATCACCGGATGTAGCCACATATGCATTAACAAGTGTGAATGTATCGATGGTTTCATCCTGTTCACGTGGATGTCGTATACCTATTTTCCAGCTACCGATTACACCTATTTCGCCACCGCCGTTCACCAGTGCTTTCCTTACTCCCATATCTTTAAGCACTTTAATGGCGGATTCAACTGCATAACCTTTAGCGAGGCCACCTAAATCTATACCATAACCCTCGGGTAGTATCAAAGTATCGTGACGAAATCCTATCTTCCTGTAATCCACCTTCTGTAATGCAGCTGAAATTTCGCTATCTGTTGGTACGTATCGATCGTTGAAGAAATGCCAACACTTCATCACCGGATATATTGTTACATCGAACGCACCATTGCTGAGCTTGCCCATTTTGATACCAACCTCCAGCATCTCCCTTAGTGCACTCGATACCTGCATACGATGGCCACTATTTATTTTTGCGAGCTCACCGTTACCGAATACATTGGCTATTGAGTCGATGTGTGCGATTACGGCGAAAACTCTGTTAAATGCGTGTTTGGGATACACATGTGATATAATTTTAACCTCCCACAGGGTGTCCATATAAAATGCGGAACGTTCAAACTCTTTCGCTCTTACAAAGTATAGGAGGATTAAGATTGCTACGAATAGCCCACTATAGATGTAGCGACGCATAGAGCTTACGTTTGCCTTCGATGATCTTTTTGCCAAACTTACCTGCACGAAACTCCTGTAGCTCTTTCTGAGTGGTTTCAACTAACTTCTGTGCGTATTTATTCTCTTTTATGCTATTGGATGCATCTGCAGCCGCTATTTTGCCTTCAAGTAATGCAGAGACGGCCTCTTCAACACCAGCAGCATCACCTGCTACGTATAACCCGGATACCGAGGTTTCGAGGTTTGGCTTGTGCCAGGGTAACCACCCACCCAACTCCGGTATATATACGATTTTGGCACCCGCCTGTGCTGCCAGTTCGTATGAAGGTGACAACCCAACCGCCAGGCATATAAAATCTACATTCAATTCCCTTTCACTACCTGGGATGGGTTGCCAATGTTCATCTAATTTAGTGATCACTGCTGCTTCCACCTTATCGTTACCTATTGCTGACTTGATCGTATGTCGCAAAAGTATCGGTATACCTAACCGCTTCACTTTAGCTGCATGTACTTCATAGCCACCCACGTGATCCAGCGCCTCCAGTATGGCAACCACTTCTACACCTGCCTGCATTAACTGATAGCTTACAATCAACCCTATATTACCTGAACCCACCATAAGTGCACGCTTACCAGGTAATACACCATAGACGTTAACCAACGTCTGTACTGCACCTGCTCCATACACACCTGGTAGATCATTGTTTACAAACGATAGCATGTTCTCACGTGCACCGGTTGCTATGATTATCTTTTTGGGGTGCACAACACGTAAAGCTTGCTCACTGGCTATAGCTACACCATCTTCGTATATACCGACGACGGTACTTTCGAGGTGCTTGGTGATACCGAGCTTGTTTACCTTATCCTCAAGTATTTCTGCGATATCGATCCCACGTATACCACAGTAGTTGCTTTCGGAACCGAAAAACTTATGTGTCTGTTTGATAAGCTGACCACCTAATTTGGGGTTCTCATCTACGATGAGCACGGAATGAGCGAGCTCCGCCGCGGTGATAGCTGCACTCAAACCAGCCGGCCCGCCACCTATCACAAGTAAATCAATTTCCATCGAGCACACCCTTACCCTTCTGGCGTCTAACCCTCATGCCATCACGTACATGTACCATACAGGCCATCTGGTTGGGTTTACCATCTATTTGCATCAAACATGACGAACATTTACCTATCGCACAGAATAATCCACGTGCACGTTTATGTCGTGGGCTGTATCTGAATACATAGATGCCAGCTGCTATCAACGCAGCTGCTACGGATTCGCCCTCATATGCTTCGATAGGCTTACCCTCGAAATATATCGTCACCTTTCTGCCACGCTTAAACTTAATTATGGGGTGTTCTGTTATTCGCATCTTCTATACCCAACATTTTCTTGATATTCTCGTAATGTGTACCCTTCCAGTAGTAGCGGCCACAACCTGGACAGTAAGCAAACTCGTCATGCACTTCATAAACATGATATGGTACCTTACCACGTACTTCTGGCTTGGATACCTCAACCAACTTCGTGTTGCAGATTGAACATCTGGTGAATGGATTAATATCGAGTGGGAACGCCTTTTTGACTTCATCAAGCTGGTCACGCCAATCCTGGCTCTTGATAACGAATATGGATGGATGATGTGGCAGCTTATGGCTACGTGTAAGTATGACACGCCCCTCTTCTAACGCCATTTTGAGCATACGTAACACTTCTGGTACTGTAAGGCTACCGTCTGGGTTTTGATAGGTCTCAAGTATCGCTATAAACGTACGTGGGGTGGCTACCCCCGATGCGTTCAATGTATGTACATAGTCTGTACGGTGTTTGGTACGAAACTTGATCTTAGCACGTCGTGCTTGAAACGCTTCACAGTTGCTGACGGAGGAAACTTCCAACCACTCCTTAGATACGGGTGCCCATACCTCTATGTCGTAGGTTTTTGCAGCCGCAAACCCCAATTCATGTATGGGTAGAAGTACCACACGATATCTAAGGCCGAGCGATTTGATAACCTCTTCCGCCTCGTTGAGCAGAAACTCCAGTTCCTGATAGGAACGTTCGGGATGTGCGAACGAGAATAGCTCTACTTTGTTGAATTGATGTACACGTTTGAGCCCACGTGTACCTCTGCCGTAGCTACCGGCTTCACGTCGGAAGCATGCAGTGTACGCCACGTAACGTAAGGGGAGCTTCTCCTCGGGTAGTATCTCTTCACGATGTAGATTGGCTACTGTTACCTCAGCGGTGGG
>NMUJ01000065.1 GCA_002256535.1 Caldifarciminota bacterium 4484_18 | reverse complement strand
AATGTGACAATATCTGTGCCGTTACCATTGCTGCCAATCACCGGCACAATAAACAGGTTACGTATGAACCGCGGCTCACCTAACTTAAGGTTTTCGTGCCACATTTCAATAAATTTAACCCAAAAATCTTACCGTCAAATGTCGATTTTGCTTCAAATAGCTATTGACATATGGGGTTATCCCATATTTTGAATATCCACATGCGTAAAAAGATAATCGCTGGTAACTGGAAGATGCACAAAACCGTAGGTGAGGCGATCGCCCTCGGTGAGGTTGGCTGCACAGAACATGTTCCACGAACCCAAAGGTGCGTATACAGGTGAAATATCACCCATCATGCTCAAGGATATAGGTGTCGAATATGTTATTATCGGGCATTCCGAGCGTCGCAAGTATTTTGGTGAAACCGACACCACCGTGAACTTAAAGGTTAAATCTGCAGTGAACTTAAAGGTTAAATCTGCACTCAAACACAACCTTATACCGATAGTATGTGTGGGTGAGACGCTCGACGAACGTGAACATGGTATCACCATGGACGTAGTCAGACGACAGATTTTGGGTGCATTCACCAATGTAACAGTGGATGCTTTCGAACGCATTGTCATAGCTTATGAACCCGTATGGGCGATAGGTACGGGTAAGGTGGCCACCCCCGAACAGGCGGTTGAGGTACATCGATTCATAAGAGAGGCATTGCGAGACGAATTCAACGTAGAAGCTGAAAATGTGTCCATACTCTATGGTGGTAGCATCAAACCCAACAATATCGAATCTTTAGTAAAGGAACCCGATATCGATGGTGGGCTCGTCGGTGGTGCAAGCTTGAGGGTTGACCAATTCGTTGAGATTGTTAAAATTTCGGATAGAATCGTAGGAGGTAACTGATGGGTGTGTTGCTTGGGTTGCACGTGTTTATCGCGTTGGTCCTTATCCTGGTGATCCTCATGCAACCCTCACGTGCAGGTGGGCTTGGTGCTGTAGGAGGTGGTACAACATACTTTGGGCCACGTGGATATGTACCGTTCCTTACCAAAATCACAGTAGGTGCAGCCACTATATTTTTTATTACCTCGCTCAGCCTTGCACTTATGATTTCACGTGCACGTACGAAAAGTGCTATCGAAAAGGCTATCGAGAAGGGGCCAACACCTACAGAAGAAAGGGTACCAACAGAAGAATGAAGGAAGCAGTCGTCGAGATAAAAGGTGCCCAGTATAGGGTTAGGGAGAACGATGTTGTGAAGGTGCCCAAACTTGATGCTAACGTTGGCGATACGGTTAAGTTTACAACAATATTGCTGGCTATAAAGGACGGTAAAACTATAGTGGGTACCCCTTATGTGGAAGGTGCTGAATGTGTCGCAAAAGTGTTGGAAACCCAAAAAGGTAAAAAGCTCATCGTCTATAAGTATAAGCCCAAAAAACGTTACTACAGGATGAAAGGGCACCGTCAATGGTATACGAAGATAAAGATTGAGAAGCTCAACCTTTAAGGAGGAAATATGGCACATAAGAAGGGAGCAGGTGCTTCCCGAAACGGTCGTGATTCCAAACCCAAATACCTGGGGGTGAAGCGGTACGATGGACAGCTTGTAAACACAGGGGAGATACTCCTACGGCAACGAGGTACACGATTTCTACCCGGTATAAACGTGGGTAGGGGTGGTGACGATACGTTGTTTGCACTCGCAACAGGTAGGGTTAAATTCACCACCCGTAGAGGTAAGAAGATAGTGCACGTACTCCCTGTGGATGGAACTGGCTGAACTTGAGGACTGGTTACGACTCGCCATCGCACCAGGTGTGGGGGAGGCCAAACTTGTCAAGTTGATAACCCAGTACGGTGACCCCAAATCCATATTCCATGTAGATAGAGAGATACTAAAACATCAAGTAGGTGAAGAAGCCGCTAATGGTATAGATAATATTAAAGGTTACGATGTGAAACGTTTCGTAGAGATTATGGATAAGCTTAATATACAGTTGATACCAATGACAGATGCGAAATATCCAAAGGTGTTGCTTCAACTATCTGTACCACCACCTATGCTTTTTGTTAGAGGTGAGCTACGTGACGAAGATACTCGTGGTGTAGCAATCGTAGGTGCCCGTAAAGCTACCAATTACGGTAGGAATGTTGCACACCACTTAGCCTACGAATTGGCACGTACAGAGGTAACCATAATATCGGGTATGGCAAGAGGTATAGACACTGAGGCACATAAGGGGGCACTCGAAGCTAACGGCAGAACCGTAGCGGTGTGGGGTTCGGGACTCGATTGGGTCTATCCAGCCGAAAACCGTTATCTTGCCAACCACATAATTAACAGCGGCGTATGTGTGTCGGAATTCCCACCCCGTACGAGGCCAGAAGCTGGTAACTTTCCACGCCGTAACCGTATAATAAGTGCACTATCGAGGGCTGTTATAGTGGTTGAAGCTGCCATAACGTCGGGTGTCATGCATACCGTGCGGTGGGCGTTAGAGCTTGGTCGTGATGTACTTGCAGTACCTGGTAACATAACCAGCCGTATGAGTGAAGGTACAAATATGCTTATAGCACAGGGTGCACATGTCATCACCAAGGTGGAGGATGTGTTTGAGCTACTCAATATCGACTATAAGGTGAAGAAGGTTGAGGTTGAATTAACCGATGAAGAAAAATCTGTATTGGAGGTGTTGACAGACGAACCTCAACATGTGGACGATATAGCTGAACGTCTTAACATGCCAGTACAGAGGTTGACCGCCATACTTCTGACATTAGAGTTAAAACGTCAAGTTAAGCAATTACCTGGACGAAACTTCATACGTCTACCTTGACAAAATTGTGACAACCTTAAGATGTAAGTTAGAAAAGGAGGTAAGATGCGAGTGACGATAGACGAGGACGCATGCATCGGTTGTGGCGTGTGTGAAGCTATGTGTCCAGAAGTTTTCAAAGTGGAGGGTGACAAGGCGAAGGTTATCAATTCCGAAGGCTGTAACGGCTGCAACTGTCAGGAAGTGGCCGAGTCCTGTCCCACACAGGCTATAATAATCGAAGCGTGATGACGGGTAGCTTTTCAAGCTGGTATGGGTTTGTCGGTTACGGGAAAGGTGCTCGCATTTTAAGGAGGGGGCCACAGATTGCGAAGTCAACATACACTCTAATATTCAGAAACTGGATAAGGTGATAGAAAGGTGTGGCAAGATAATAAAGTACTACCCTACATCACGTTGGGTACCTGATGCCGTATTACTTATGGGTAAGGCGTTCCTCGCAAAGGGTGAGTACAGTCAAGCTGAGGAGAAGTTTCGTGAATTCATCAAGTTTTTCCCCGAACATAAAGCCTGTAACGAAGCACGCTATATGCTGGCAGAGACCTACATCAAACAAGGTGACCTCATAAAGGCACGTGAGCTTTTGGAACCCCTCATATCCACAAATAAAGGGCAGTTCTGCGAGAGAGCTCATCATCTATTGATACAATCATACTTCGAAGAGCATTCCTATTATGAAGCCATAGATAAAGGTGAACAGTTCCTGAAGCGGTTTCCAAAAAGTTCATACAAAGGTGATGTGTTGTTGACATTAGGTGCGGCATATGATTCGCTTCATGAATACGAACATGCAGCCACCATGTACCAGCGAGCGTTACGGTTTGCGATACGCAAAAACCCCATACTCATAAAGCTGGCACGTGCTGAAATATTGATGGGCAACGTAGAGGAGGGGCTAAATAGGCTCGAGGAGCTACGTAAGAGGGTAACCGAGCCCACCGAAGAGGAAGCTATTGCGCTGGAGATGGCAAGAGGTTACATAGAGCTGGGTGACACAAATAGGGCTATCGACCTGCTACAGAAATATACGAATTCGGTCAATGCATTGGTGTTACTTGCGGAGATACATGAATGGCTATGTAACTACAAAGAAGCGGCCCAATATTACGATGAGATCACAAAGAAGGGCGATCCACTCCTACGTGCGCGGGCCGGCTTACGTAAAGAGGCTATCGATGAGCTACTCAAGTATGAAGCAGATACAAGTATGACAGATACCACCATATTTAGGCTGGCAGAATTGTATCTGTTTGAGTTCGATCAACTCGATAAGGCACGCCAATATTACCTTAGAGTGTGGCAGGATTATCCCCAAAGCCGGTACGCACCCAAGGCAGGGTTGGCTCTGGCATGGATCGCACGCCATAAGGATGATAACCCCGAATTGGCTTGCGAGTATTATGCGGCAGTAATCGAACGTTATCCCAACACCTACTATGCACGTAAAGCAAGCGAGCTGTTGAATGCAGTACGTGAAGGTAGAGGTAATAAAGAACAGTAAAGTAGCAGCTCAGATATTTGAGCTACAGGTGAGGGTTGAACTCGGTCCGGTGAAGCCAGGTCAGTTTGTGCTCCTGTACCCGAAGGGATGCTTTCTACCACGTCCCTTTAGTATCGGAGATTATGTCGATAATGTGCTTACCATCTTCTACAGGGTTGTAGGCAAAGGTACACGTGAGCTTACCAAGCTGCAACCCACTGCCAGCATCTACTTGTTGGGCCCATTGGGGAATGGGTTTGATATCCCCACCCATCATATAAACGTGATCGCTGGTGGGATAGGGATTGCACCTTTCTTCTCGCTTAAACGGGTTGCGGACGATGTAACCCTTGTGTGGGGGGTTAAAACCAAAGATGAGTTCTTTGGGTTGGAGAGGTTCAAAGGTTGGGACATACACCTCTATACCGAGGATGGTTCTCAGGGGATGCAAGGTATAGCCACGGATTGTCTCAATACAATAAGTAAGGATACAATTTTGGCATGTGGACCGGTGGGGATGCTTAACCAGCTCATAGATTTCGCCATAAGTAATAACCGATACGTGCAGGTGTTGGTTGAACAGCGTATGGGTTGCGGTATAGGTGCATGTCGTGGCTGTGCCATACGTAGGCGAGCTGGTGGATATTTCCATTTATGTGAGGACGGACCCGTCTTTGACGCATGCACGATAGTGCTATGAAGCGACTTGAGGTGAAAGCTTTTAGTGTAACATTTAGAAATCCGATACTATTAGCTTCAGGTACGTGGTCACCGAGGTTAAATGAACTCTATCCATTGTCGATGTTGGGCGGCTTGGTGACCAAAACCATAACGGTTGAACCGTGTGAAGGTAACCCACCACCCAGGATCTGGGAAACCGAACATGGGGTGCTCAACTCTATAGGCCTGGAGAACCCCGGCATCGATAGATTCATAAATGAGGTGTTGCCTGAATTGGAACAACTCAACCCCATCATCATAGTGAGTATAGCAGGTAGTAAGCCAGAAGAGTTCTATACATTGGTGGAACGGCTCAACCCCACCAATGTAACCGCATACGAGATAAATGTATCATGTCCAAACGTTGCACGTGGAGGTATCGAGCTGGGTAAAGATACCACCAATTTATCAGATATAGCACGTAACCTACGTGAGTTGAGCCATAAACCGCTAATTTACAAGCTATCGATAATACATGATATCGACCAGATAGTGCCACTACTTACACCATATGCGGATGGGTTCACCCTCATAAACAGTGTACCAGCAATGGCTATCGATTTACAAACACGTAGACCGCAGCTCGGCAACATAACAGGTGGGCTATCGGGGCCCAGCATCAAACCTATCGCCCTATATGCGGTGTATAAAGCGAAAAGGCTCACCCACTTGCCGATCATCGGCTGTGGTGGCGTGTCGAAGCTCGAAGATGTGCTCGAATTCATCACCGTAGGTGCATCACTTGTACAG
>NMUJ01000013.1 GCA_002256535.1 Caldifarciminota bacterium 4484_18 | reverse complement strand
GGCTCTCGACCCCGCAACTGGTAAGATATTGACCAAGATGGGTAAGTTTGTGATACTACGTGGTGAAACCTACTAAGGGGGTAAAATGAAGGTAAAATATTTGGTCTTTATGATTATACTCCTGCCGCTGGTGGGGTGGCCACAGGTAGCACCCAAGAAAGTAGGTACGGTAGGGGCACAGTTTCTCGAGCTCGGCATAGGGGCACGTCCCACTGCTATTGGGCAAGCTTATGTTGCGGTGGGTAAGGATGCGAGTTCAATCTTCTGGAACCCAGCTGGTAGTGCAAACCTATCCAAGTTAGGTGTTAAAAATAGTCTGTTCCTCTATTCCTCGATATGCAACACAATGCGTTCGCATATGCGGCACGTACGGGGTTCGGTACTGTGGGTATATTTGGGGTGTTCTTCAACTCAGGTGAGATGCTACGTACCACTACAGAGCAGCCCGAAGGTATAGGTACATTCGCTTATAACGCATACGGTGTGGGTGTTAACTACAGTAAGTGGTTGACAGATAGGTTTGCGTTTGGGTTGAACGTTAAATTAGTGGCTGAGGATTATGGGATTGAGGCTCCATTAGGTGGCCCTGTAGGTATATCGACGATAGCGATCGATATGGGTACATTCTACTATACAGAGATCGATAGCATAATATTGGCGATGGCGATACAGCACTTTGCACCTGATGTACGACCTACAGGTAAGTATTGGGTAGATGTTGAAGGTGCGGTTCCTTTTCGGTATAGCGTTTCCGATACATTTGGGGCAAAATGGTCGGTTACTTGCATCTGTTGAGGGTAGACACACAAGTGATGCTGGTGAGCAGTTCAACCTTGGTCTGGAATATAATTTACGTAATTTCTTCTTCCTGCGTTATGGGTATCGGTTCAACATAGACGAGGGTGGCCTATCATTTGGGGTTGGCTTTGTACCACCGTTGGGTAAGCTTAGGCTCGGTATCGACTATTCGTTTGTGGATTGGGGTAGATTACCAGATGTACAGCGGGTGTCAACATCTATCGTATTTTAGTGGGGAGGAAGGATGAAAAAAATCATGAGTTTGCTCGTAATTTTAGTACCGATCGTACTTATGAGTTGGAACCCTGACGACTCTACATCGTTTTGGGTGTTACAACGGGGGTTCTTTACCGGTTATGTGAAAACATATGCACTATGTAGAGGGGTAGGTGATAAAGTGGTAGTATTTACCGAGGAAGATTCGGTATCATCCATTGCGAGTGTATTCAATCCAGGTACCAGCACGTTCCTTATAAATGCAGGTGACAAGATTTACCGTAAATCAGTAGGCGACACGACTTGGGAAGATGTGACACCTCCAGATGCTGAGGGTACACCTACTTCACTATTATACCACTTCACTGGTACGAAGCACTATATCCTCGTTAGCTACTATGGTGGTGGTGTGTTTTGGACCAAGAATGACGGTGACGACTGGAGTGGGAGTACTCAAAATACAGATCTTAGAGACATTGATTCACTCCTGCATGTGTATGCGGCTACGTTTGCACCAGTTTGTGAATCCCGTAATTATAAGTTTTATTGTGCAACAGCTGCTGGTATATGTGTGAAAGGTAACCGTCCATATCATACATGGGAGAAGCTCGCGGATTATCCAGATACTGGATTTGTTGTCACATGTATGAAAGGCGATCTTACAGACATAAATAGAATTTACATCGGTACCGACCATGGGTTATATATCTTAACATATGATAGCGATACGGTATGGACAGAAGCAGATATCGATACAGTTGAAGTGCATGAAATAATACCAGATGAAGCTGATTCTATGTTACTTTATGCTGCTACATCAAATGGTATCTACAAATCTGAAGATAGGGGTGCAACATGGGCTGTATGGGCGCTCGAAGGTAAAACTGTATGTACATTCTACAAGGGTGAGGATACTTATTACGCTGGTACATATGGTGAAGGTATCTACAAGTCCACGGATGGTACAACATGGGAGGAATTTAACGATGAGCTTACACATTGGGGGTATCCCAGATTCGTACTTAGGGTGCACTCAATAACGGGGTATGATGGTGAGGTTATCGCCACTACAGATCATGGTGTGTTCGCACTTAAAGATGGCAAATGGGTAGAAGATAATTATGGTATACTGCTTTTTGTGTTTACAGATGAGGAGATAGATTCGATAACTACGTTTTATGACACACTTGCGGATAAAATCGAAAATATATGGGATGGCACCGTATTCGATATGGATGGTGACAGTATAGTTGCCATACTCATAACGGATGTACAGGCGATATATATACGAGACAGTGATACTCTTCCTCGCGAGGATTACTATGGGTTTGCAAACTTCAACGATTATGATACGACATTTGAATATGCGAACCTCAGGGATGTGATATATCTGGACTACGATGGTATTATGGGGGATGATATTAGGAATGCGTTCATCAGGTCATATGCGGAACTTATCCTCTATGCAAAAGATATGGACGAGGAGACTTGGTTAAATAAGGGATTGGCTTACTTTACGTTCCCGTTGGTGGGTGTTATAAATCCAGATATTGCAACTATAGAATATCCTAATAATCGTAATATCAAGTATTACGATCCCGAACGATCCTATGCCATGGATCGCGAACAATCCTATGCCATAGTAGCCTATATCTACAAACATTACGGGATGGATAAAGTGATGGAGATTGCTAACGATACAGTTAATGGGATTCCTTCAATAGAAGAAGTGCTGGGGATGGATTTCTTTGAGCTGCTACATGACTTCTACATCAGTTGCTATAAGAATGAGATATGGATAGATACTGTTGATGACAGCGTGATTAATAGAGCACCTGTAAGTATAACAATTACCTCTTATTCACCTGCTATCCTATATGTGTACAGTATAGGGAGCTGGTCGGTTACATGGATGGACATGAAGCTTAGTGAGATGGAGGGTGACACTATAGTATTCAATGGTGAAGATTATGTGCCATTAGGTGTGGTGGGGATATTTGAAGATACCGTGAGAGATACCATATTGCGGATGGAAGCACCGGTTCTTGACTCAACTAATCGTGTGAAATTCTTCATCAGCGATGATGTCAATAGGTTTGTGTTGATGATATATACGAAAGAGTTCACAAGGAGCATGCGATTCTCGGTAGTATCTGATGTAGAGAGCCCATCATTTGCCAAGCTCGTGTTGTCACAAAATGCGTTCGCTGACGAGTTTATCGACCTCTATCTATACGTGAACGAAGAAGCGTATAATTACGAGTTGGAGGAGATACCACTTGTTAAAGTTACTATGGGGGATACGTCTACTATTATCTCAATGAATATATTCGAGCAACCGGAGACTGATTCTATTAACACAATCTATGATACGAGGATGAGACTATGGGGTACAGGCATAGCGGAGTTCAACCTCTATAAGACAGGTGATGTTGCAGGTAATCCAATCGTTATCGCTGAAAGTTTAAGCATTGTGAGGATGGTTGCATCAGAAGGTGGTGAAATAGCGAGCCCAGATAATATGCTTACGTTGTTTGTACCGAAGATGGCACTCGATCGCGATCGCTACCTGACGATAAGCCGATATGGGGAAGAATACAGGATAGGGCCGATGGGTTTAGAGCTACGTAAGGGTGCGACACTTAAGTATCGATATAAAGGGGAGAAACCCAACCTGTACTATTGGGATGGTACCGGCTGGCATAAAGTTCCTGTATGGGTGGATGAGGTTAACCGCATAATATGGGCTGAAATAGATAAGCTCGGTACGTATAGGTTGTCGACACAGGAGCTGGCACAGGGGACACCGTTACCTACACGATACGAGGTACGACGGCCGTTCCCAAATCCAATGATTGACGTAACACATATAGCGGTAGCTCTTCCGAAAGCGAGCCATGTAACGCTCGAGCTATATAATATAGTGGGACAGAAGATACATACGATACTGGATGGTAGCATGGAAGCTGGCTATCATCTCATAACCTGGGATGGTAAAGATACGTACGGGGATAGGTTAACCCCTGGAGTGTACTTCATGCGAATAAAAGCTGGCCCATACGAAAAAGTCCGTAAATTAGTTATATTGGAGTAAGGAGGAATTATGAATAAGCTTACGCTGTTAATAGCTGTAGCTGTTACAGTGATGATGGTTACCTCATGTGGCCAGAAGAAAGGGCCTGCACCCCGGGAGTATTTATCCGTAGAGGAATGGGTGGAACTCGGTTGGCAAAAATATGCCGAACGTGACTATGAAGCTGCCAAGGCGGCGTTCGATTCGGCTCTTGTGTTTGAAGCTGACCATGTTGAGGCTAATCTGGGAGCTGGTTGGAGCAGAGTACATCTTGAGAAATACGATGCTGCACAGGCTAAGCTCGATATAGCCATTGCACAGGAGGGAGTTAAACCTATAGGTATGGTGGTAGGTGGCAACCTAATTGTATTGGATTCAGTGACACTGGTACCACCGGATACACCGATGTTGGGGTTGATGAACTATGTGATAAGAGCACGTGATACGGTGGGTCGCTCGTATGAATTTAATGTGGTGAGATTTACTCCATACAGGATCTATATAGAGCCGGAAATCGATCCAACTATGTTACCCCTTACGTTTGAAGTAGATTATGCGTATTATAAGGGTGGTGGTACAATCCGACAGGGGGATGCGTTCGCCGGTAAGTGTACCGGTTATATGCTACAGGAGGATTATACATCTGCTGTAATTATGGGTAACGTTGTGTTCTTCATACCGGGATGGGAGTATTTTGACAAGGATAGCACACATGTGAACAGAACGAGGTTACATGTGTTGATGGCACAGACTTATTACAGGATGAAGTTTTATCTAAACGCACGTGATGAATTAAAAGAAGCCGATCCGACGTGGGAACCACCAGATCCGAGCGACCCTGACTTCTTATATAAGTTGCAGGAAAAGATCGAGGAGCTTTTAGGGCGTTCTTAAATAAAAATGTATGGTTATTTAATCACCCCTATATGGGGAGAGTGTAACAAGAAGGAGGTAACATGAAGCGAGTATTTATTGTGTTGATGGGGTTGATGATAGCGTCCGCTCTCATGGCTAAAGGGTACACGGATGCATGGTTATTCCCTACGGTGCCGGGTACACCGAGTAGGACAGCGCCTGTCGTAAAGGGTGACGAGAAACAGGTTGATGTATGGTTACGATACGACGACAATGAAGCAACCTATGTACTGGTGGGATTGGGAGATGCTGAGACGCTCTGTGTGTTCTTCGAACCTCCCGCAGCATGCAGTGTACTTGCTATGGAGTTCTGTGCTACATGTTACTACCCTACACCTCACACTACAGTGGAGAAGTTCATAGCAGTATCGGATCCGAGTTTGACAACGGATGATTGGAATGAATACCACGAAGGTGCACCTGAACCAGGGCCATCGCCTATTTTAGAATTTGTGGCAGGTCCGGTAACTTCTAAACCACTTTCAGCGGAGGAATGGACCTGGGATACGTTATGGGTGGATCCTGAGAACATACCCGATGTGGGTGCAAATCCATTCGTGGCAGGTTGGGTAAAGGTATTGGGTGATACTGCACCTAACCCAAGGATCACCCCGGAAATAGATCCGCCATGGCATGCGCTTATGTATAGGCATGAACCTGCCAATGGAGGGCCGCCGGGTTGGTACTCCTCATGGCATCAGTTCTGGATCCGTGCACTCGTAAGGGTTTATGAGGATATGCCACCAATTATACATTCGGTGGATGAGCTACCGTGGAGCTACACTACAGGGCCACGTACAGTGACTACTGAGGTAGAGGATGTCATAGGTATACCAGAAGATGACTGGGGTGTTGCATCAGCTACGCTTGTTTATAATGTTAACGGTGGTGATTGGCAGACAATCTCTATGGCCTGTGTGGATACTATAGAAACGATAGGTGATAACATCAAACGTGGTATATGGGCGGCTGATATACCAGGTGTGGGGGTTGGTGACTCCGTAAGCTATTATGTGGTTGCGGAAGATTTGGCTGAACTGAGCACTACATGGCCAATGATTTACTGGTATAAGATCGTTGAGGGTACACCTGGTAATATCTTCTTCTACAATGATGACTACTATGGGGCACCATTTACTCCTGATTTTGTAGGTATGGTGCATGAAAATGTAGATTATTGGGATGGCGATGTACAGGGTACACCTGATGAATCAGTAATCGGGTTCTACACACCCGGTAAAGGACCTGGTGCACCTGCGGTATTATGGAACAGCTGGGGTGGTGAGACATTTGCCGAAGCGGTAGGAGCAGGTGTGATACAGAGCTTCCTCGATGCAGGTGGTAACCTGTTCATGAGTGGTCAGGACTTCCTCTATGGGTTAGCAGGTACGTACGATCCGATAGAGTGGGAGGCAGGTACATTCCCGTACGATTATCTAAAGTTCTACGCGACAACAGATGATGCTATGATCGTATCTCCTAACGATTATGCGATCTTCTACGGCGATCCGGAAGATCCCATTACTGCACCATTTGAGGAAGGCATATATGTATGGCCATACATATGGGCAGGTCCAGGTTACGCATGGTATGGTGAGATTGTAGAGACAGACGCTATCCCAATATTCTTCTACGAAGAGGGTGAGATTTCCGGTACACGTTACGAATCGGAGAAGGGTTACAAATACGTATTCCTGTACTGGCCGTTTGCCTACATTGTAGAGGTGGAAGCTGATACATGGACTGGTGCATACGATGAAGATGCTTGTAAGACACTCGTACGTAAGATATTACAGTGGTTCGATATCATCGGTGTAGAGGAAGAACCTGTGGCGAAGATAGAAATCCAGGTACCGTCGGTGTTCACAAATGCTATCAATATCAGCTATGAGGTATCCAACGAGCTACCACTGGATGTTAAGCTGTACGATCTTACAGGTAGGAAGCTGGATGAACTGAACATCAAAGTGACAGGTAAGGGTACCTACAGCTGGGATGCGTCATATCTACCGGTAGGTGTATACTTCATGAAGCTGGATCTGGGTGATAGGTCGACCACACATAAGCTGGTGAAGTTACGCTAAGCGTGGTTGCTTTTAACCTGGGGATGCTTCTGCATCCCCAGGATTTTTATGAAATTTGTCGCTCTTGGTATACTCCAAGGGTTAACGGAATTTTTGCCCATATCATCTTCTGGTCATCTGGCAATATTCGAATATTATCTAAGGTTCCATGAACCCCTGTTCTGGATAGTGTTTGCACATTTTGGTAGCTTGGTTGCACTTGTTCTATTGATCTGGCGTAGGATAGGGATCTTACGTCGCTATGCAATGAGATTGTTGGTGTTGTGGGTGATTATCGCTACGATACCGGCAGCAGTTGTTGGGTTATGTTTCTATGACTTATTCGAAAAGATAGCGGGTTCGGTTAAACTCATCAGTGTGCTATGGATAATCAATGGCATAATTCTCATTTTAACCAGGAAATTGCGTCGCCCATACACCAGCTTATCGCTCAAAAATACGTTTGTGGTGGGGTTAGCGCAGGCGTTGGCACTATTACCGGGGATATCGAGGTCAGGTGTTACGATATCAACTGCGTTATTTTTGGGTATCAAAGAAGACGATGCGGTAGAGTTCTCAATAATACTATCATTACCTGCGATATTGGGTGCAAATATTCTTGAATTCATGAAAGTAAAGATGGTACCTCACGTATTGAGTTTGAGCTCACTGTTTTTGGCATCATTTGTGACAAGTTACCTTGCATTGGTATTACTTATGATTGTGACACGTAGACGTAAATTGCATCTGTTTGGAATCTATACAGTTGCATTAGGTGTTGGGTTATTGTTGATCGATACGATCGGTCTGCTGTGATACCATAATCCCCTTTTATAACTGGGTTTATGTGGGTTGACGTCTGGGCTGTGACGATAAATTGTAACAGGAGGAGATGATGCTAAAACAAGTGTCATCTGTATGGGTGTTGATTCTGATATTATTTATTGGGTTGATGGGCTTGACTATGGCGTCCACTCTTACGGCTAAAGAGTATACAGATGTATGGTTACTACCTACGGTGCCGGGTACATCGAGTAAGACAGCGCCTATCGTAAAGGGTGGCGAGAAGCAAGTTGATATTTGGTTACGATACGACGACAATGAAGCAAACAGTGTGCTGTTAGGATTGGAGGATGTTGATACACTTTGTGTGGTTTTCGAACCTCCCGCAGCATGCAGTGTACTTGCTATGGAGTTCTGTGCGATATGCTACTATGTTACTTCTCACACTACAGTGGAGAAGTTTATAGCAGTATCGGATAGTGTACCAGGGCCATGGCAATTTGTAGCAGGACCGGTACCTTCTAAACCAATAGATACAGTGTGGACCTGGGACACGTTATGGGTGGATCCTGAGAACATACCGGATGTGGGTACAAATCCATTCGTGGCGGGTTGGATAAAGGTATTGAGTGATACTGCACCTAACCCAAGGATAACCCCGAATGTAGATCCGCCATGGCATTCGTTTTTATATAGGCATGAACCTGCCAATGGAGGGCCGCCGGGTTGGTACCCCTCATGGCATCAGTTCTGGATTCGTGCACTTGTAAGGGTTTATGAGGATATGCCACCAATTATACATTCGGTGGATAAGCTACCGTGGAGCTACGCTACAGGGTCACGTACAGTGACTACTGAGGTAGAGGATGCCATAGGTATACCAGAAGATAACTGGGGTGTTGCGTCAGCTACGCTTGTTTATAATGTTAACGGTGGTGATTGGCAGACAATCTCTATGGGTTGTGTAGATACTATAGAAACGATAGGCGATAACATCAAACATGGTATATGGGCGGCTGATATACCAGGTGTGGGGGTTGGTGACTCCGTAAGCTACTATGTGGTTGCGGAAGATTTGAGTGGATTAGGTGATACATGGCGAACGATTTACTGGTACAAGATAATCGAGGGTACACCTGGTAATATCTTCTTCTACAATGATGACTTCTATGGGCCACCGTTTACGCCTGATTTTGTGGGTATGGTATATGAGAATGTAGATTATTGGGATGGCGATGTACAGGGTACACCAGATTCGTCAGTGATCGCTTTCTACACACCCGGTAAAGGGCCAGGTGCACCTGTGATATTATGGAACAGTTGGGGTGGTGAGACATTTGCTGAAGTAGTCAAGGCGGGTGTAATACAGAGCTTCCTCGATGCAGGTGGTAACCTGTTCATGAGTGGTCAGGACTTCCTCTATGGGTTAACAGGTACATACGATGAGGTGGAGTGGGAAGCAGGTACATTCCCGTACGACTACCTGAAGTTCTACGTGACAGTAGATGATCCTGAGCTCGTATCTCCTTGCGATTATGCGATCTTCCATGGCGATCCGGCAGATACTATCACTGCACCATTTGAGGATGGCATCTACGTATGGCCATATATATGGGCAGGTACATGTTATGCATGGTATGGTGAGATTGTAGAGACAGACGCTATCCCAATATTCTTCTACGAAGAGGGTGAGATTTCTGGTACACGTTACGAATCGGATAAGGGTTACAAATACGTATTCCTTTACTGGCCGTTTGCTTACATCGTAGAGGTGGAAGCTGATACATGGACTGGTGCATATGATGAAGATGCTGGAAAGACGCTCGTACGTAGGATACTGCGGTGGTTTGGTATCCCGGTCGGTGTAGAGGAAGAACCTATGGCGAAACCGGTAATCCATGTACCGACAGTGTTCACAAACGCTATCAATATCAGCTATGAGGTGTCTAACGAGCTACCACTGGATGTTAAGCTGTACGATCTTACGGGTAGGAAGCTGGATGAACTAAGCATCAAAGTGACGGGTAAGGGTACCTACAGCTGGGATGCGTCATATCTACCCGTGGGTGTGTACTTCATGAAGCTGGATCTGGGTGATAGGTCGAGTTGTGACGATAAATTGGGAATGGGAGGTGATGATGTTAAAGCAAGTTATAAATAGGTTGATATCATCTGTAGTGGTATTAATTTCGGTATTATTTATTGGGTTGATGGGCTTAACCATAACGTCCACTCTTACGGCTAAAGAGTACACGGATGTATGGTTACTACCTACGGTACCGGGTACACCAAGTAAGATAGTACCTGTAGTAAAGGGTAATAAGAAGGGGCTTGATATGTGGTTACGATATGACGACAATGAAGCAAACTACCTGCTGGTGGGATTGGGAGATGCTGAGACACTTTGTGTGTTCTTCGAACCTCCCGTAACATGCAGTATACTTGCTATGGAGTTCTGCGCGGTATGTTACTACCCTACATCCCACACTACAGTGAAGAAGTTCATAGCACTAACAGATACGAGTTTGACTACAGATTGTTGGAATGAATACCACTCAGGTGCACCTGAGCCAGGGCCATCACCTATCTTAGAATTTGTGGCAGGACCGGTAACCTCTAAACCGATAGATACAGTGTGGACCTGGGATACGTTATGGGTGGACCCTGAGAACATACCCGATGTAGGTAAGCATCCATTTGTAGCAGGTTGGATAAAGGTACCGGGTGATACTTCACCCAACCCAAGGATAACCCCCCATATAGAGCCACCATGGCATGCGCTTATATACAGGCATGAACCTGCCAATGGAGGGCCACCGGGTTGGTACTCCTCATGGCATCAGTTCTGGATCCGTGCACTCGTAAGGATTTACGAGGAGCCGCAATGGTTTATACGTTCGGTGGATAAGCTACCGTGGAGCTACACTACAGGGCCACGTAGGGTGACCTCTGAGATAGAAGATCCCATAGGTATACCAGAAGATAACTGGGGTATTGCGTCAGCAGCACTTATTTATAATGTTAACGGCAGCGATTGGCAGACAATCCCTATGGTTTGTGTGGATACCATAGAAACGTGGGGCGATAATATTATACATGGTATATGGGCGGCTGATATACCAGGTGTGGGGGTTGGTGACTCCGTAAGCTATTATGTGGTGGCGGAGGATTTGAGTGGATTAAGTGATACATGGCGGACGATTTTCTGGTACAAGATAATCGAGGGTACACCCGGAAATATCTTCTTCTACAATGATGACTTCTATGGGCCACCGTTTACGCCTGATTTTGTGGGTATGGTATATGAGAATGTAGATTATTGGGATTACAATGTACGGGGTGCACCGGATTCGTCGGTGATCGGGTTCTACACACCCGGTAAAGGGCCAGGTGCACCTGTGATACTATGGAACAGCTTGGGTGGTGAGATATTTGCTGAAGTAGTCAAGGCGGGTTTGATACAGAACCTCCTCGATGCAGGTGGTAACCTGTTCATGAGCGGTGAGGACTTCCTCTATGGGTTAGCAGGTACATATGATACAGTAACTTGGGAAGCAGGTACATTCCCAAATGAGTATCTAAAATTTTATAAAACAGTGGATGATGCAGTTGTTGGCACCACCTACGTGACAATTCATGGTGTACCCGGTGACACCATAAGCGGGCCGTTTGTTGATAATGACGGTTTCCACGTATGGCCGTATGTGTGGATGGATGCTGGTTTTACGTGGATTGGTGAGATCATCGAAACAGATGCTATACCGATATTTTTCTTTGATGGTAAAATCTGTGGCACCCGCTACGATACTACCTATAAATACGTATTCCTGTACTGGCCGTTTGCTTATATCGTGGAGGTAGAACCTGACACGTGGATGTTTGATACATGGGCAGTAAAGACACTACTACGTCGTGTATTGCAATGGTTTGGCTTACCAGTAGGTGTTAAGCTACCCGTTGTTGGGCAGAACCTCGATATACCATCGATATTCACGAGCAGTATTAACATAAATTATGACGTCACGCATAAGCTGCCAATGGATATCGAATTATACGATATCATAGGTAGGAAGTTAGCCCACCTACATACCGAGGTTGAAGGTAAAGGCACCTACAACTGGGATGTGTCACAGCTACCGATGGGTGTGTATTTCATAAGAGTAAATTTGGAGGACTATCACAATACTTATAAATTGATTAAGATACGTTAAACTGAAGTAACTGTCCCGCCACGGCGGGACAGTTCATAAAGCGGTCACTCCTTTGGTATACGAATCTCAACACAGGGGAGGATGAGGTCTGGATCCTTTATGATATCCTTATTGTATTCGTAAATCACTTTCCACTTCTTCTCGTCACCATAAAACTGAAGTGCTATCTTCTTCAAAGTATCGCCTTTCTTAATCCTGTACACGATATAGGGTTTCTCAACCTGCTCTTTTAGGGAAGCGAGCTCAGCTTCGAGTTCCTTCACCTTAGCTTCCTTTTCGGCTTTCTCCTTTTGGAGTGCATCAACCTTAGCTTCAAGTTCGGCTATCTTAGCTTCGGCTGACTTAACTGCTGCTTCAGCCTCTTGAATTGCAGCCATCGTCTCAGGTTTCGCCCACCGTACACAGCCAGCCACTACAAAGGTTGTCAAAGCTACTGCAATTATCGACAAAGTTATGGCTCTCATATTACCTCCTACTCCTCGATGGGTATTTTAAGCTCCCATCCCGGCAGTATGAAATCGGGATCCTTGATTATGTCGCGGTTGGCATCAAATATCTTCTTCCAACACATGTCACCACCGTAGAATTTCTCCGAAATCGAGCGTAACATATCACCTGGCTTAACAACGTAGGTTTCATAACGTAGCTTCGGTAAAGCAGCCTTTAGCTTATCGATTTCGGCTGTCAACCCACCTATCCTGCTATCAAGTGCACCGATTTCGGATTCGAGTGATACCACCTGATCTTCAAGCTCCTTTACCTTAGCGTTAAGGGTGGCTTCTTTCTGCTTCAGTTCTGCGAGCTTCGCCTGCGCCTCTTCTTCTTTTAGCCTTTCTTGACCATAGAGTGGAATGATGAGCAGTATCATACACAAAAGTAGCCATCGTTTCATGTTAACCTCCTTTTTATATTAAGTTAGGATTCGTGAGGGTTTGTCAATAACATTCGAATCGACCACGGTTGACACGAATTTTATAAAGATATTTTATATAGGGAATAAGGAGGTAGTAGATGGCGAAGGTGGATGAACTTGTAGCTGCCATAAAGGAACTGAAGGTGAAGGAGCTTGCCGACCTTATTAAAGCATTAGAAGAGGAATTTGGTGTAAAAGCTGCCCCTGTAGCAGTAGGTGTACCAGCAGCCGCTGGTACAGGAGCGCCAGCTGCTGCACCTGCAGCTGAGGAGCAGACCGAATTCGATATCATATTGAAAGGGGTCAAACCCGACGCCAACCGCGTAGCTGTTATAAAGGAAGTACGTGCTATATTGGGGTTGGGGTTGAAGGAGGCCAAAGACTTCGTGGATAGCATACCGAAACCTGTCAAGGAAAAAGTAACAAAGGAAGAGGCTGAATCCCTAAAACAGCGGTTAGAAGCAGTTGGTGCAGTTTGTGAAATTAAATAGCAGTGATAGTTCCCATATGATACAGGGATGAAAGAGAAAGTTTTAAGCTTTGTCAAGAGTTTTATCAGTTTGATGTACCACCTGATAAACGTGAGAAGAAAGGGTTGCAGGCACTTTTCGAGGAGTTCTTCCCGGTTGAAGACATACATAAACGCTACAAATTGGAGTTCGTCTGGTATGATTTTGGCAAACCCCGGTATACTCCTGGAGAGGCACGTGCTAAAAGTGTCACATATGGTATACCACTGAAAGCATACTTTCGGTTGATAGTACGTGGTGAGGAAGGGCTACCACCCGACGTTATCGAACAGATAGTATACATAGGTGAAGTACCAATGCTTACACCTCAGGGTAGCTTCATAATTAATGGAGTTGAACGCGTAGTTATCAGCCAGCTACGTCGTATGCCAGGCGTGTACTTCGGTGAGACGATACATCCCACCGGTAAACGCCTTATATCAGCTGAGATCATACCATACAGGGGACCCTGGATAGAGATAGTGAGCGATGTGAACGATATGCTCTATATAAAGCTGGACCGTCAACATAAGATATTCATTACAACACTACTGAGGGCATTGGGTTACGAAGATAACAGCACGATATTGAGGCTATTCTTCGACGTTAAAGAGGTCGATATAGACAAAGCTGAAGGTGAAGCGCTCGCTGATGACATAAAGAAAGATGCACATACGTACTTAGCACGTGCTGCCGATATATTGGACGGGGATCTAATCCGCAGCCTGAAGGAGTTTGGTATCACCAAAGTACGTGTACTTGTGGGTGAGAATATCTACTATCTTCTGAATACCATTCATCGTGATAGGGAGGGTACCCAGAAACAGGCTGTAGAAAAGATATATTTCATACTACGTGGTGTACCAGCACCAGATGTTGAGACGGCGCGTCGCTTCCTTATGGATGCATACTTCTCGGAGAAGTATTTCTATCTGGGGCCACTTGGCCGAAAGCGGTTAAATGAACGGCTGGGACTTAACCTCACAACCCGTACACTTACGCCACAGGATATCATTGGCACGGTACGTTACCTATTACGTACACCACACGAATATCGTAAGATAGATGATGCTGACCACTTAGGTAACCGTCAAGTACGTCGTATTGGGGATCTGCTCGTCGAACAGTACAGGTTGGGTTTTGCACGCCTTGTATGGGGTGTACAGGAGAAGATGGCCATGCACGATGTGGCACACCTCACCCCACAGGGGTTGCTGAACGTACGTACGCTTATTAAAACGATTATGGCATTCTATACTACGTTCCCGCTATGCCAGTTTATGGATGGTACCAACCCACTCTCGATTGTGACACACAAACGTAGGTTGTCGAAACTTGGCCCGGGTGGGTTGACTCGCGAAACCGCTGGTATAGAGGCGCGTGATGTACATTACTCACATTACGGACGTATATGCCCGATCGAGACACCAGAAGGTCAAAACGTAGGTGTAATCAATACCTTAGCCCTATATGCACGTATAACCGAGAATGGTGTCATCACCACACCCTACTGGAGGGTAGAAAAAGGTGTAGTCACAGGGAAGTTAGTGTATCTATCAGCGACTGAAGAGGAGGAGAAGCTCATCGCCCAAGCATTGACACCGATCGATGAACACCGTAAGCTGATCGGCCCAAGGATACTTGCAAGACGTGGTTCCGAATACCTATGGGCACACCCTGAAGATATCGAATACATGGAGGTATCACCCAAACAGATGGTGGGATTATCGGCTTCTCTTATCCCATTCCTTGAGCATGACGATGCTACACGTGCATTGATGGGGTCAAACATGCAACGTCAGGCTGTACCATTGCTTTACCTTGAGGATCCCATCATCGCCACAGGTATGGAGGAGAAAGTCGTACGTGATTCTGGTGTTGCAGTTATCGCCCAATCTGACGGTGTAGTCGTACGTGTGGACAGCAATGTCATAGTGATCAAGCCCGACGGCAAGAAGGAGCTCGAATATTACTGGTTGGATAAGTTTGATCGATCCAATCAAAACACCTGCTATAACCAACGTCCGATCGTCAAACCTGGTGACAAAGTCAAGAAGGGTGACATAATCGCAGACGGTGGTGCCACAAAGAACGGTAAGTTAGCGTTAGGTAGGGATGTACTCGTAGCTTTCATGTCGTGGCGTGGCTATAATTTTGAGGACGCTATCGTGATAAGTGAGCGATTGTTGAAGGATGATGTATTCACATCGTTCCATATTGAAGAGCTTGAACTCGAGGTACGTGAGACACGGCTTGGCCCTGAAGAGGTAACCCGCGACGTACCGAATGTACCCGAAGAGCCTCTACGTCACCTGGACGAAGCTGGCCTTGTACATGTAGGTGCGTACGTGAAACCCGGTGATATACTTGTGGGTAAAATCACACCACGAGGTGAAGCTGAACTCTCACCTGAGGAACGGCTACTACGTGCAGTATTCGGTCAGAAAGCAGCTGATGTTAAGGATGCCTCACTCTACGTACCGGCTGGGCTCGAAGGTGTGGTCATTGACGTGCAGATACTGTCAAGGAGACCCAAACCCGGTGAAACTGACCTCGTCTGGGAGAAACGAGTTGAGCGGCTCAAATCCGAGATAAAACGCAAATACAGGCAGATGCGTGAAGATGCACGCAAATATCTGGATCTCTCCGAAGATGAATATAAAGCTTACGTAAAGGAGTTACGTGCACGTGAAAAGGAAGAGCTACGTAAAGCCATGGAGGGTGACGAATTACCGTATGGTATATTGAAGATAATAAAGGTATGGATAGGCCAACGTAGGAACCTCACGATCGGGGATAAGCTTTCGGGTAGACACGGTAATAAGGGTACAATAGGTATAATATTGCCAGAGCATGATATGCCATTCTTGGAAGATGGTACACCGGTTGATGTGGTGTTGGATCCACTGGGTGTACCGTCACGCATTACATGATGAAGCTCGTACATATGGCAGAGGATAAAATACATGCAAGAAATATAGGACCGTACTCGCTTATCACACAACAGCCGTTGGGTGGTAAGTCACGTGCTGGCGGGCAGCGGTTTGGTGAAATGGAGGTATGGGCGCTTGAAGCATATGGTGCAGCGTATGCATTGCAGGAGATGTTAACCGTGAAGTCAGACGATATGATCGGTAGACGTAAGGTGTATGAAGCTATCATCAAAGGTGAAGAGTTACCAGAACCTGGCTTACCGGCATCGTTCAATGTACTTTTGCGTGAACTTAACGGGCTATGTCTTGCTACATATCTCATAAGGCGTAAAGAATCCGATAAACGTAAAGAAATAGGTTAACCCACCCGCTCATAGTGCATTTCTATATGCTGGCGTTCGTTTTGCTGATGTTTGACCCACCCATTTGGTACTCTATGGAATGTTTGGATAACTTCGTATTTTCAGTGGATATCGGGCTATCAGGGATGCAATTCGGTAGTAGCTTCTATCATGAGAATGAACTTATCCTCAACTTACGGTGTGGGCAGCTTCACACATATGGGATAAATCTACGAGCACTGTATGTGGGAGGTGAGGGAATCACCCCAATTTACGATTGGGCACTCGACTGCGGTGTAGGAGTCTATAACACTAAAATGCCAATCTTTGTGGCCATACGTAATTTTAACCCCAACCTATTGCGAATACAACTGCTCAGCGGTATAGTGTACAATTATCGTGGGTTGCGGTTGATAGTTCTTTTAGAATATGTTGAAACAAAAACACAACATGTTCATGGTTTATTGCAGCTATCGCCACATCCTCTGTGTAAAATCGTGTTGGTTTGGTCGACTATCAAATTCTGGGGTTGTAAGCTATCTTTTAATCAACCTCCGCTTGTTATCGAATTCTGTCCAATATCACATCCCAGATTGGGGTGGTCTATTTATTCAGTACTTTCGGTACAGTTATCACACCATAAGTTGTATTGAGTACAAGCTTACCCAGGTCAATAGTATCAACGTGTTGACTCACATGCATAGTATGTATCATTTTATAGTGTGTGGCTGTTGATCGTATTGCTTACGTTACCCGAATATGAGTGGGAATCAGACAGTAAGTTCACTATATCATCCTATAATTTAGAAGAGTTGTCACGTTTGAGGGATAATCCAATAGATTTAAATACAGCCACATTTGCAGAAATAGTGCGGTTACCATGGATATCAGTTGTGCTGGCTGAGAAGATAATCACCGAACGTTCGCAACACCCATTCCGTGATACATGTGATTTCATCCAACGTCTACACATAAGCAATACATTATGGGGGAAAATTGCACCCTACGTTATGGTTGGACCTACTCGAGAATATCCAACATTACCCACCAAGCTGAGACTAAGTCAACGCCTACGTACGATAAGGGGGTATCAGCGTGCGGGATGCTTGGGCTCACCTTACGAAGCACGTACATTTTTACAGGTACGATATCCTGAACGGTTTGCGTTCCATCTGTTGATACAGAAGGATCTATACGAGTTACATTATGATGATTTCGTTTCATGGGGAATTGATATGCGGTTACCGCGAGTTGACCGCCTATTCGTGGGTAACTATGCTCTGGAGTTCGGTGAATCACTAATGTTTGGCCCCCCATACAGGAGGATAAAGTTCTACGCACTGAAAGGTGCATCTCGCCTTATAATACCATACAGGATGGACGGTAACGAGAACCGTACACTGCAAGGTATTGCCATGAAGTACGATGTGGCAACCATATCGTGGATAGGGTTCGCCTCATACACCATGCGTGATGCGCGGATCTACCATGATACCGTCAACCGCATAATTTATGAAAACCTATATCATGATACATATTCTAACCTAAACGCAAAGAATAGGGTGGCTGAACTCCTATATGGGCTATACATAGGTAAAGATTGGATTAGCTTTACGTTAAGTACACTCAACTATCGTGGTGACTATGAGTTTGCGATACCCACTCGTTGTAAGATGATGAGCTTAATGTGGAGTCTCCCCATACGTGGAAAGGTAACTTTCTACGGTGAGGTAGGGCGCACCATATGGGATAGCTACGGTGATGCACAAGTGATGGGTATAACCTATAGGCATGGTAAACGTAGGTTAACTTTATTCTGGCGTAACTACGAAGATAGGTTCTGTGCGCCATTTGGTAACCCGCTACGTGAAACCCACAGCAATAGTGAGTGTGGCCTTATACTTGCATATACACATGCTGTACGAGGTTGTAAGTTCAACTTCTATGTAGATAGGTACTTAGTATCATACACCCAACCCTATGTTGATTATAGGATGACAATATTGTATAATTTCTGGCATAACTATACGGTTTATGTATCATATCGTGAGAAAAAGGCTTCTAATAATTCAGAATATTACAGGTCGGAGCTACGTTGTGATACCCGCTACAGGGAGAATACGTTCGAGCTACGTACACGCCTTATAAGGGTTTGGTCATCATCCGGGACTGGCTGCTTATTCTACATAGAGGTGGGCAAGAAATTAGCTGGTTATTCGGTTTCTCTACGTTATACGGTGTTTGGTGCCGATGAATCAAGGGTAGCCTATGTGCATCAGTTTGAAAATGTTGCCGGCATCATAAGGAACATACCACTATATGGTGATGGTGAACGCATGCTATTGAAGTTGACCTTACCCGTACGTAATAGCAGCGTATATTTATTCTATGTGTTCTACGTGAGGGGTGAACAATTCCATAAGCATGAACTTGGTATAAGATGGGACGTACGGATATAATTAAACACGCAGTTGATGCACTCCAAAGAGGTGACGTCATAGCTTTCCCTACAGATACCGTTTATGGGTTGGGTGCTGATGCTTACAATGATGACGCAATCGACAAGATCTATCGTATCAAACGCAGAAGAAGAGACAAACCCCTGATACTTTTCATCAAAAACAAAGCTGAATTACCTCAATATGTGACTGAACTTACGGAGGCTACGTTATCATTAGTAGAAAAGTACTGGCCAGGTCCACTTACGTTGATCTTCAAAGCAAAGCCATCCACCCCATGTCAAACCGCCAATCACACCATCGGTGTACGTATACCAGATCATCAGCTTGTACTTACATTGTTGGAGCGGGTGGATTTCCCCTTAGCTACCACAAGCGCTAACATAGAGGGTGAGCCACCCTTTAGCGAGCCTGAGCAAATCAGGTCACAACTTGGTATAAGGGTGATCTTAGGTGACGAGAAGATAACTATGGGGGTACCTTCTACCATACTTGATGTGACAACTGTACCTCCCACCTTGTTACGTACTGGTAAACTCAAACCCGGCATACTCTGGCAAAGTCTTAAACACTTGAAAATATGTGATGAACTGCATTTACTATTCGTCTGCACAGGTAACCGCACCCGAAGTGTCATCGCTGAGTGGCTTGCAAGGACCATATTTCCCGACCTTGTAGAGGTACGTTCAGCTGGTATATTACCAGGGGGTGCGCCACCCGACCCTAAAGCTGTTATGGTCATGCGTGAGAAAGGTATCGATATACCAAGCCATCGTTCGTTACCTATCGATGTTGACTTACTGAAGTGGGCAGACTTTATCTTTGTCATGGAGCACCGTCATGTGGAGTTTATCGCACATTTATGTCCAGATGCATTACCATATGTTTTTTACCTTGATACACTTTCGAAGAAGGTGGGTGAAATACCCGACCCTATTGGTTCACCAATAGAGAACTATCAACTTGTTAGAGATATCATCGAAATAAGGTTGATTGAACTTAGCCGATATTTACTTTTTGAGTAACGCTTTCCTTGATAATAAAGGACGACCTTCGTCATCAAACCCTATCACTTTAACAGCTACCTCATCACCTATTTTCACAATTTCTTCAACTCTTTTGACCCGCTTATGATCGAGTTGCGATATGTGTACCATACCATCAACACCTGGCGCTATCTCTACTATTGCACCAAATGGCAGTAAACGTTTTACCCTACCAATGTAGGTTCTACCTTCACATGGTCCGTTCACAATAAGTGATACCATCTGATACGCCTTCTCGGTAGCTTCCTTATCTTTTGAATGGAACACAATACGTGAATCCTTAACCTCAATCTCTGCACCCGATCGCTCTATGATCTCACGTATTATTGTACCACCTGGACCTATGATTTGGCCAATTTTCTCCTTGGGTACCTCCAT
>NMUJ01000012.1 GCA_002256535.1 Caldifarciminota bacterium 4484_18 | reverse complement strand
CGTTGTGTTTCGGGGTGAAAGTAACGCAACGAATATACAGTATCGTCAGCGAACTCCACCCTTATGGGATAGGGTGCCTCGGGTGGGAATAGATCGACTATACTACCACGGACGGCAAATTCGAGTGGCTCTTCGACCAGAGTTACACGTTCATAATTGCGGATGATGAGAAATTCGATTAACCTCTCCATACGGTATGGTGAACCCACTTTTAGGGTGAGCATTTTATCCTTAAGCTTAGATATATCCGGAAACGACAATGGAGTAAGCCCACAGATCACTATACACTTTTCTTTCATAAGTATAGCGCGTAAGGATGGCTCGTAGGACGCTTCCAGATTATAGACCTTATCTTCAACCAGTGATTTAAGTTCATGGAATAAAGTCTCCGCCATGGGTGAGAGTATGAAGATAAGTCCCTTATCTTTACAGTACTCGGCTAAAAACAGGCTTTTGAGCCCACCAACTAATCCCTGGACCTCACGTTTATCAAAAAGTGATATAAACTTAGGATAACTCCACAAAACCTCAAGTATGGGGTTCATGGGACTAACGACCTAACAATCGGAACATATTTTTCTTGTAAGCTTCGACACCGGGTTGATTGAATGGGTTAACCCCCAAAATGTGACCACTGATGGCTACAGATTTTTGTATGAAAAAGATAAACCGCCCAAGATGATAGGGGTCAAGTTTATCGATCGAAATTTCGAGATTTGGTACACCTCCATCTTTGTGAGCTTGTTGGGTACCCAGCTTAGCATTTTCGTTAATGTAAGACAAGGGTTTACCGTGTAGGTAATTAAGTGCCTCGATATCGGGATGATCGACCGGTACAGCAGTTGTGTCACTCATGGGTTTGTACCAGAAAAATGTCTCAAATATCGTACGTTCACCCTCTTGTATCCACTGGCCGATCGAATGTAAGTCCATAGTGAACTGTGCCGTAGTGGCGTAGAGGCCTTTGCCAGCTTTGCCTTCACTTTCGGCGAACATCTGTTCCCAAAACTTGTTCAACCAGCACAGGTGTGGTGCAAACGTCACAAATATCTCGATTTTCTTACCTTGACGATAGAGCGCATTCCTTATACCCGCATATAGATAGGCGTGATTCGTGTCGAGATCGAGCTTATTCGTACGTTGGGCTTCATCACGTGCACCTTCAAGTAATGCATCGATATCCACGCCAGCAAACGCCATAGGGAATAGGCCAGCTGGCGATAACCCAGAGAAGCGGCCACCAACATTTGGTGGTATACTGAATGTAACATATCCATATGTTTGGGCCAGTTTCCTGAGCGGCCCACGTTGCGGATCGGTGATCACCACGATTTTGTTACGAGCTTTTTTACCATACTTCTGTTCCAACAGTTTACGTAATATCCTGAATGTGACCGCTGGCTCGATAGTGGAGCCCGATTTTGACACCACACATAGTGCAAACTCTTTGTCTTTGAGAAACTCCATGAGCTGCATGTGATAATCGCTATCTAAATTATAACCTGCATAGTAAACTTTAGGGCCATCAGTTTGATAATAAAGAGGACCCAACAGCGCATGTATTACAGCACGTGCGGTGAGCATCGACCCACCTATTGCTACAACGACTAACAATTCATTATCCTCACGTAGATGGTTGGCGGTAAGGATTATCTCTTTGACACCAGCCTGATAGGGGAGGTCGAGCCAACCCAGGAATTCGCTACCAGGTCCCGAACGCGTTTCAATCAACCTATGTGCATGAACAATTTCGTTCTTAAGTTGGTTCCAAACTTTACTGTCGATAAAGTCTACTACGTGATTCATACGTAAGATTACTTCACCCATCCTCTAAGATATAAAATGATGAGCATTATGTCAATATTGTAGGTGATCAAAATCGCCATATTTAATCAATATAGCTAAGGATTGACCAAATTAAATAGGGGTTAATTTAAATTGATGAACAAAGGTGAGCCACGGTTAAGTGTATTGAGAAATGTTTTGAGCATATTTACATTGTTGTTTGTGTTATTTCTATTATATAAACTTGCTACGTATAGATATCAGTTGGAGGTACCAGAGATACCCTACTCCACGTTTTACGGTGAGTTACAAAATGATAACATTCAGGCAGTCACTTTCATAGAGGATAAGCTCCGTGTTGTCTTTAAGGCACCTATCATGGTGGGGGATGAGGGTTCCCCAAAGAAAGTCAGTACAGCGGAAGTGTTGCTACCGTTTGAAAACAAGGATGTACTCGTAAACGAATTATTGGCCAAAGGGGTAGAGATACGGGTTAAACATCGTTCATCGATATGGAATTCAATATGGCCGATATTGCCGTTCGTTCTCATAGTGGTGTTCTGGGTGGCACTGTTTCGGATGATGCAACAGGGGCCACAAAGTGCGATATCGTTTGGCAAGGCGCGTGCACGTGAGGTACAAAGTAAGGATAAGGTACGTAGGGTGACATTCGATGATGTAGCAGGGATTGACGAAGCAAAGGAGGAGCTACGTGAGGTGATCGAATTCCTTAGGGATCCGACAAAATTCAAGCGACTTGGTGCCCGTATCCCCAAAGGGATTATACTGGTGGGGCCACCTGGTACTGGTAAGACCTTATTAGCTAAGGCAGTAGCTGGTGAGGCTAATGTATCGTTCTTCTCGATATCGGGGTCGGATTTTGTCGAACTCTTCGTAGGTGTAGGTGCAGCCCGTGTACGTGACCTGTTTGCACGTGCAAAGAGGAATGCACCTGCTATAGTATTTATCGATGAGCTTGATGCAGTAGGTAGATATAGAGGTGCAGGTATAGGAGGTGGGCACGACGAACGTGAGCAAACTCTAAATGCATTGCTGGTGGAGATGGACGGGTTTGATCCCAACGAAGGTATCATCGTGATAGGGGCAACCAACCGTCCAGATATACTTGATCCCGCCCTGTTGCGGCCGGGGCGATTTGATCGCAAAATCGTGGTCAACCTACCCGATGTGAACGGTCGTGAAGCCATCCTTAAGGTACATACACGTAATATACCACTGGGTAAAGATGTAGATCTTAAGAAACTTGCACAGGGGACACCGGGGTTTTCGGGTGCCGATCTTGCCAATATGGTGAACGAAGCTGCCCTAATTGCAGCTAAAAAGGGTAAGGGACAGGTTAATATGGAAGATTTTGAAGAGGCACGTGACAAGGTGATTATGGGTCCCGAACGTAGGAGCTTGGCGATGTCATCCAAGGAGAAGCGTATGATCGCATATCATGAGGCTGGTCATACACTTGCAGCCCTGTTGTTGCCGGAAGCCGATCCCATACATAAAGTTACGATAATACCGAGAGGGTTGGCACTTGGTACAACACAGAGCTTACCTACCGATGATAAGCACACATTCTCGAGAGAATATATATTGTCGAAGATAGGTACATTGCTTGCAGGTAGGGCAGCCGAGAAGCTGGTACTTAATACCGTAACTACTGGGGCGGCTAACGATCTGGAGATGGCTACTCAATTAGCACGTAAAATGGTGACTGAATGGGGTATGAGTGAAAAACTGGGCCCCGTAACATTCGGCAAAAAAGAGGAACATATCTTTCTCGGCAAGGAGATAGGGCGACCACGTGACCATTCTGAACGCATAGCTGAGATAATCGACGATGAGATACGCAACATCATACATGAGCAAGAGCAACGTATCGAGAAGCTATTACGTGAACATCTACCGGTATTGCATAAGATTGCGGAAAAATTGCTGGAGAAAGAAACACTTACGGGTGAAGAGATCAGAAAAATACTCGAGGAATACAGAAGGCAAAACTAACCTATTTCTTTATCTGTGGGATAATTTCAAAAATCACAGTACCGGAGTGAGGTACAAGGTGTGGATCCAGACACTGTACCTGTGCATATTTGCCAGGTGAGGCTAGCCCTAAGGTGGATGGCTCGATACCGCGACTCAGTGCTACATAATAAGGTAAGATCGATGCAAGTGAATGCATGCAGAGAGGTATGGTTGATATAAGTTTGAAACCTTCCTTTATGATGAACTCATCGCCTACTTTATAAACAGGGCAATGGCCACGAACTTCTTTCACTCTCACGATGAGATCTAATGAATTCCTAACCATGTGTGTAACAGGAAATCCAGCCTTCCAATCAATAGCGATACACGTGCCATCACTGTATAACCGAAAGCGGCACCAAACCCCAACATCAAGAACCATCTACCCAATATAGTAATTCTACCCAATGCACCTTTATGTTCACGCGAGAAGTAGAAAAACAGCAGCACACAAGTTACGATGATGAGCACGAGCAGCTTATTGAGATAGTATGTGCTCACTATCTCGATAGTGGCTGGTGGTATGGAGATTATTGTGCCTTCAATTTGTTTGAAGATATTTGTTTGAAAATATGCAGGTATGGCAAGCCCTGCACCCATACCCATGACGTAGGCCATAGGCCAACGTGACATCCATGCATGGCGTGGGCTTATCCTACCCAACATCATTATAGACAGTATAAGTGGAGGTATGATGAGCAATTCCTTTGTGTGGAATGGTGAAATGAACAACACCTTAAGTGGATCATATATTAGTGGTACAACAATCTGTTGCCATATGATGAAGTATAGGAAATAACCCACAGATACACCGATGTAGAGGTGTTCGGCAAACTTATAGAACGGGTTGTCTTTATAAAGAAATGAATATATTGCAAGCGTTAACAGTGCTGCTGCCCATACCCATGGATCGTGACTTATAGCCATTACCTACCCCTTTGACGTCTTATGAAGAAGAAAGCAATATTACCAACTATTATCAGTAACACGATATAAATATGGACGAAAGATTGTGACGACATTTGTACCCCTACACGATGTTGCACCTCAGGTATCCTCATGTAACCAACCTTACGTACGAGCTCTGCGTATTCGGCAGCACCTTTGAGCCCACCAAGCATACCAACGAATTGACCAGTAGCCAGGTATGCGTAGTAAAGGGGTGCCATAACTGCGGTTGCACCTGTTGCTACAGCTTGCCCATAGCGTGCATTAGCGTAGAGGATCCATGCGTCAGGATAACCGGCACCACTTAGTGATATGACAAGCTCTATCTGTTTGTAGTTATGAATCTCGCGCATCATCGGGATATCCTCAAGTGATGTACCATATGCATCTCGTGGGAATACTCTATGGATATCTTCACCTATACCAAGTATAACAGCTGAGAGCCCCGGTTTGTAGCCAAGGTTAACGTAATCTTCACCGTATTTACGATCAGGATATGCTTTACGGATATCCTCTAATACGATCTCGATCATACCGGGGCCTGCAGGTGCGAGCGTCATGAAACCAACTTTTATACCCCTTGATAGCGCATGCTGTGCGATAGCATATGCCATCGGTAGCAGTTCGGGCATTGTCGAGGGTTCGAAATCCATCGATAGCAATATGAAATAGCCAGGCGGCATATTATCTATTGTATCGAAAAGCCGTTTAACGGGTGGGGTTGCTGGTATCGGGAGGATGAACTCAAGTATCAATGGTAACGCTGCACATATGGCCACACCTAAGTAGATCCAACGTCGGTCGAGACTCGATACTTTCTGCCACATTATCCACCCCTACCTAAGTAACTGCGTTCTATCCCCAATATTATTTTGAGCGACATACATATCGCACCAAGTGCTATACCTATCAATAGACCACGCTGTGCTGCCATGTTGGGGTATGCCATTATCCATTCAGCTAACCCTGGTAATGAGAACCTACCCCACCTTATAAACGAACCTACCGGTACACGACCCAACATTATGATTATGGCAACCACCAGCAGGATCGTAGCATCTATGTTACGTGCTCTGAATGCACGGAACGAAGCTGATGCAAGGTAGAATGCAAGTAACGAGAAAACCGTAGCACCAAGTGGTGCATAGACGTATTCGTACATTTTATCAAATGGTGTACCAGCACCGGTACCATAAGTGAAACCAAGAATCGTCATAACTATGAAGGATACAATTGTGACGATGCTATAGCCCCAACCCGCACGTTTGTGGGTAACTTTCGTAATATGTGAACGCATGAGGCTAATAAGCCCCAACATAAATGTAAACGCTGATATTATCCTGTACCAGTTAAGTGCTTCGGTATATACCGTTCTGAGTATAGGATGTGGGGAGAAAAACTGTATGATCATCGCGACACCTGCAATGAAAGCGAGTGTAAGTGGGCCCCTACGTCTCATGAACCACCCGTTACTTTGAAGATGGTAAGGAATAGGTTACTCTTGGTAAGGAGTACGATAATACTACCAAGGTACGTAAGTATAAGGAGTATCATTTTGAACCAATCCTCAGTCTTGATCGTAGCTACAAGATCCGGACGCCCTGACAAATACGCACTTGCAGCGTATAGTTCCTCACCTATGATTGTGTAATCACATGCGGCAACAAAGAACGGTAACTGCATTATCGCATCAGTAGCTGCTACCTGAATAGCGCCACTCATATTACCAGCTTCCGCAAGTATCAGCGATTCAGCGTAGAAGTAGCCAATGAATAGATTCGTGGCGGGACGTTCACGTACCATAATCCCACTGATACCAGCAGCGTATGGGAACTGTTGTGCAGCCAAGAAGAATACGTCATCCTCACGATAGAGGTGAGGTTTGCCTTCACTAAGGTATGCTTCTTTTACAACCTCCTGTGCTACGGTCATCACGATTGGATCGATATTCGGTACTATAAGGCGCGATTCGTAGCGTGCTATCTTGCGAGCAACTTCACCAAGTATACACATTGATGCGATGGTGGATATGCTATCGATGGGGTTTAAGCCGGATGAATACAACACGGGTTTGCCCATCTCCGTGGCGCGACCAACTGCTTCATCGAGTGCATCCAACCCAGGTATTCTGCGGATGAAGAATTTGAACCCACGTTTGCTTCTTTCAATACTATAAAGGAACAAGGCTGTGAAGAGGATGAAAGCGATTAACACATTGAGCCTGTAGATATTAAACGCCTGTATGCGTGGGATAGCTATATTTGAAGGTTCGCTAAGTATGGTAAATCTACCATCAGGGGTAACACCACGTAACTTGTACCTGTATTGCTTGCCAGGTGTAACTTCGTGGATTACAACTGTATCCTCAAGTATTGCATGATCCTCGTAGAGTGAATCGGTGCTACCAATAATGCCGATACGTTCGTATTTGGTGAACGGTGGGGTTGCACGCCATATCTCGTAGTAAGCGAGTGAATCTTTGTCTATGGAGGGACGCCATGTGATGATCACTTTGTTACCTGCATCCCAGGGTGCATCCTTTGCTATGATATTAGTGGGTGGTGCAAACGGTGCAAGCGTATCTTGACCTCCTGCTTGTGAAACCACTAACAGAAGGATCGCGATTAGCATTCCTGTAAAATATTGTTACAGTGAGGACGGTCAACCCTTATTAGGATAGTGGGGTTACTTGACCCTTTGGTGGGGAGCTTATTTTTAAATAAGCTTGCAAGGGGGTTCAAAAGATGAAGGTAAGTGTGGTACGTAAATTGCAGGTGAAAACACTGGTAGGGTTGGGCAATTTCGCCATATTCAACCGTCCTCTACGTAAGTACCTGTTACGTAGGATGGAGGAACGCATACACCATGACCTTATAGTAGCCAACCCCGATAACCGGTTATTAAAGGTGCAGGAAGATAAATACGTATTGGGTAAGGCATTACTACGCAGCATCGATCGTGCCTTCGAACGCGGTAATATCTCACATGGTGCAGCACGTGGGTTATTGTCAGTATTTCTTGGTAATGTGTTCTTCGGTGGTTTCTACAAGAGGCGTGAATTTATTGAAAGGTATGGGTTTAAACCACCTATGTTTATAACGATAAGCCCTACTTTACATTGTAACCTACGGTGTAAAGGATGTTATGCCAATGCAAAGGATGCTCCGTATCGTAAGTTACCATGGGATGTATTTGATCGTATCATACAGGAGGCGAAAGATTTGTGGGGTGCTAACTTCTTCGTTATATCGGGGGGTGAACCACTCCTATACGCAGATAAAGGTAAAAGCTTCCTTGATATAGCAGAGAAGCATGATGACTGTTTCTTCCTGATGTACACCAATGGTACGCTTATAAACGATTTCATGGCAAAGAAGTTAGCCGAACTTGGCAATATAACGCCGGCTATATCGGTGGAGGGGTTAAAAAAGGAGACTGACGAACGTAGAGGTGAGGGAGTATTCGAGAAGACGCATGAGGGGATGGCCAACCTACGTAAATATGGGGTGCCGTTTGGTATATCAGTCACACTTACGAAATACAATGCAGATGTTGTGGTGAGTGAGAAGTTCTTGGATCACTATTTTGACCAAGAGGGTGCAATATACATGTGGGTATTCCACTACATGCCAATAGGTAGGGATTACGATCCAGATTTACTTATACCACCGGAGAAGAGGTTTGAGCTATTTAAACGTGAGTGGCAGATAGTACGTGAACGCGAGATCTTCATTGCTGATTTTTGGAACAGCGGTACAGCGAGCGATGGCTGCATATGTGCAGCACGTGGAGGTGGTTACTTCTATATCACATGGGATGGAGACGTCACTCCATGTGTGTTTGTACCGTTTTCGACACATAATATTGTTAAAGTTTACGAAGAGGGTGGTACACTTGAGACGGTGATAAACTCGAAGCTGTTCCGTCGTATACGTGAATGGCAGAGCAACTACGCATATGCGCAACCTGCGGATAAGACAGGCAATCTATTACGTCAGTGTCCAATGCGTGACCATTATGATGTTATATTTAGGGCTGTAAAAGAAGTAGGTGCACATGGTATAGACGAGGATGCCAATTCGATAGTGGGTGACGAAGAGTATCGACGTAAGATGGTTGAGTATGGTGAAGCTATCGACAGGATAACCCGTGAATACTGGGAACGTGAATATCTAAGCAAAGGTTAACACCATAGCTGGATTCCACATTAGCTACCAATCATTATAGGTTTATGTTAGAGACTCTGAATTAGGATTCAACTATTATGCCCTCTCCCCGGGACCCCTCGGACGAGGGAATCCCGGGGGGAGGGGAAAATGAGGGGTTTCAACGTAATTTCACTATCTTAGTAGTTACTGAGCTATCGTTAGAGCGTACCGTAATAAAATATATGCCGGTGGGTAGATTGGCAACCCCTATTGTTACGTCGTAGTGGTCGCCCATGTTTCTGATCGTCACTGGGGTAGGAAGTTTCTGCCCCATGATATTGTGTAATTTGATGACGAAACCCTGCATTTCAGGTACGGTGACTGTAGCGTGAACGTAATCACCTATGATCGAGTTAGCTAACTTTATTGATAAAACCAAGTGGTGGTGTGGTGGTGAGTGCCCTCAACCCCACATAGAAGTCGCCATCAGTTATTACGAGCATGCTATCAAGTATGTGTTCGTTCCACCCCTCTGTGGCACCTATGAAGTTAGCTTGATATAGTTGTGTACCGGGTAGCCCGTATGTAGCCGATGAAGTTACCAGGCCCGCTTGTGAGATAATAACGGATTTTGGTGATACCTACCGGATACTCTGGTGGTGTAAACCTAACCGCCATGTAATTACCACTACCGATGGTGTAGCCACCATCAGGTATACCATCGTCATAACATATATCTACGGTGGTTAATGAGAACGGTGTGGCACCTACTTCGTTACTTGGAGGGGTTTCAGACGTACCAAAGAATGCCGTCACGTAATACCAGTAAGTGTGGTCATTCTCCACATCAGTATCTTGGTAGAAGGTATCAACCATTGTTGCGATAGGTGAATATATGCCAGCTTCCTCTTTTCTATAGATACGGAATGAATCAGCTGGCTCAGCACCGGGTTCGTATTGGATGACTTTCGACCGTATCAATAAATTTGTGACAGTTGGGTATGCTTCGGTTAGGGGATACCATTGCCCTTGATAGTAACAGTAACTACGACCCTGAGCTGGAAATGTATCAACAAGTATACCTTGATCACCTTGAATGAAGTTACCCACACCTATGTAGTAATCGCCATCTTCTATCACTATACCATACGGGGAAAGATCTATGGTTTCAAACCCTATGTATGGGTGTTCAACCACTAACCCATCTATCCGCAGCAACTGCGTACCTGGCATACCGTCGGCACCGTCGTCGTCCCATACATAAAGTGAGTATGTACCCGAGAATGCGGGATACCCGTATAGGTCGACCATTGCCTGCATCAACATAGCTGGATAACTTTCGGGGGTGAACCTCACCGCATAAGGTTGTGCATCGTTGATATAATAACGAGGTTCGTTGTCATAGGCCAATAAAGCGGGTGTACCAGGTATCGGTGGATGCCAGTTAAGTGTCACCAGCCGGTCGCCCGCTGTTGCATATAACCCATAAGGTGGACATAATCCCCATCCGAGTACACCACGATACGGAATTGTAAGCTATCACCCGCGTAAACTGCCATGTCTTCATCCCAGCTTTCACCATAACCTTCGATGAATGAAAACCATTCCGATGCATCCGTTAGCAGGTAGACATAATTTATGTCATCAGGATCGCCGTTCGGGTTACTGATGTAGAACCATTGCGTACCGTCGGGAGATAGCTGGAATGCGAAATAGTCGACGTTGGGAAACTGATCATGATCGTTCATATTGCCTTTGAGGTAGAATGTGGCATAGATCTCTTCTACCTCAGGTAGATGTATGAACGGGCTCACCATCGCATCTACGAGGTTGGGCAGATACGTGCCGTTGGTGGCACAGCTCATAATATGTGTGGGGGATGGTGCAGTGGGATCTTCCGCCAGGTGCCAGATTTGCCCCGCCACGGGTACGAGTGATGCACGTGTAAACTCGAGCGTATCGTCACCTTCGGCATTACTTGAGAACACACCGGCGATATCGATGTTATCTATTTGCCAACCAAATAGCGTTGAATCATCCGTTGTACAGTAGGCAGGGTCAGATGCAAATGCCCAGCGAATTTTCACAGTTTGTTCTGCATAGTCGGAAAGGTTGAATTGTACAGCTTCCCAATCGAAGCCAGGTGATGAACCACCCCAACCCGGCACTCCAGGGCCTTCACCATGTTCGTAACCAAAACTGTATAGGCTGCTGCAATTATATTCGGGATAGTCAGGTTCTATAACGGTCCATGTATTACCGCCGTCGGTTGATATCCTAACATTACAGCCATCCCAGCCATCGTATGGTGGATAACTTTGGGGTTCCTCAATCCCCCTACGCATGACGAATGTAAGGTAGATCGTACCTGTAGGTAATGTCAGTTCAGGTGAATCCAACACCTGATACCAATGATCCAGGTAACCACCAATCTGTGGATCACCCATCCACCACGATTTACCTGTACCACCATATGCATGAAACGTGTCAGGATGCCATTTGGGGCCAACATCTGTGTAGTCGATTAGCTGCCAACCAGGGGCACCATCCTCGAAATCCTCAAAGTAGACGGTATCGATGATACCTTTGGGTGTATGTGGATGTTTGATGGAACGTATTGGTAAAACTTGAAGCTTACTAGGTGTCGAGCTTATGGGGTGCACACTAAACGTTATTGAGAAGATTAACCACCACATCGTACCTCCTACTTAAATAGAACAAAACACATTGGATACCACAAGTGAAAATATTAATAAAGGGAGATTGTCAACCCACATGTTGACGTGGCCTGTAAATATATAACTTACAATGTGGTAGGTTTGGTCGTCTACTTTATT
>NMUJ01000011.1 GCA_002256535.1 Caldifarciminota bacterium 4484_18 | reverse complement strand
TTACCTGTATCGATAAACGCACTCGGTATAAGAGAAGGTAGCTATATCGGATTATTTCCATACGATAAGGAAGCTCTGTGGTTACTTTCGTACTCGGTTTTCTTTATAGGGTTGAGTGTAAGCCTACTTGGTATAATACCGTTTATGAGGATACGACAGCTCCATAGAAAAACGTGAACTCATAATTTCAGCAACTCCATCAACTTACGTATATGGATTACATTGGGTAGATGATGCTCCTCATCCCCCACATAGATTGGGATGACACCCACATTTATCGCACCTTTAATATCATGTTGCCAGGTATCACCCACCATTGCCACCTCATCTGGCGGTAACCCGAGCTTGTTGAGTGCCAACTCAAATATATATGGATGCGGCTTACGTACACCTACATCTGCGGAGATGATAATATCACGAAAATATTGGGTAAACTCAAACCGCTCCACCAACCTCCGTATAAGTGGACTATACGTGGCGTTTGTGACCAACACCTTTGGCCCTTGCAGTTTACTCAACACCTCATCTACATCTGGTAAGATGGTATAGCTTCTTTCTTCCAGCTCGAAGAACTTATCAAGCGCTCCCGTGATAACCTCGTGTGGTGCATGTATACCCAGCTCGTGCAACAATTCCTTCAACACCTGTGCTGCTGGATACTCACGATGGTCGGTTTCAGCCCTCTCGTAACATTCTTTACGCTTGTTAAGCCACAACTCCGGTAGATTAGGTGGCACCCACAATCGTTTCACAAGATATCTATACATCTTCTTTGCACCCTCCTCGCACTTACATTCGGGTACCCTTATAAGTGTATTACCAAGGTCGAACATCCAGCCACTGATCTTGTTACCACCGATGATTTCACCCACCATCGTCAACCTTTAAGTTACGAAAATCTTCCTATTGTGTGCATCCATCCTCATACGTATCTGGCAAGCCCGTAAAGGTAAGAAGCTCTTCATACGTAGGTTGCCAGGACTTGACGCTATCGATGAAGCCGTCGGTAGAGCTACTGAGCTTGGCAAACCCATACTGTTTTCGTTGGGTTTAGGTGGCCTCAATCCCACCACATTTGCATCCATGAGCGTATTAAGATATGTAACCACAACCGCCGCCAAGTATGGGTTACGTGTAATCGTACCCATATTTAGGCCTGAAGTCTACCCTGTAGTTGAAGACCTTATGCGTGAAGCTTACACGGTAGCAGGTAGGCCTGATCTGTTCTCTTCAGATGATATAAGGTTTTTCTCTGACCAGCAATCCACCTGGGCTTCTGCGGTCGCTGGCACCATGGAACGCGAACGTCCAGCTGCTAACTTCTTCTTCGGTGAATATGGGTTTGAATCCCTTATCATCGCCGAAACTGGTCGTCACATAGGTGCGATACAGATAGCAGCTACCGTAAGTTATTACCAAATACCGTTCTTTATACTCGCATGTGACTATACCCTCATGGGTGAAGAACTCTATGCAGCAAGCGCATACCTATCTGATAACCCCGTACTACGTGGTAGCTTAGTAGGTCAAGATCTTGGCAAAATACTCATAACACTGTTGATCGTACTCGGCTCCATAGGGGCGACGTTTGCTACACTCAAGGGTATACCTAACTGGATACTTGAACTACTCAAGTACTGATGCGTGGCTTCGTAATTAAGATGCTCACATTTTTAGCGGGGCTATTCTATTTTCTTGAGTTCATACTACCAGCAAAGATCGGTCGTTACAATAACCCGCTCACCCCATATATACAGCCGGTGGGTGAATTCCTCATCGTATTCTGGGGGTTTGCGATAGGTGTAGGCGCATTATCGCTCATGGTGTCACATTATCGGAAGATCAAATTCAAGCGCCCCGGTTGGGCCTATAGTATCGTGTTTTTCATCGCAATGCTCGCTATGATGATAGCTGTCTATCTGAACAGTACACGTCCTACCCCAAAGGCACGTTTCATGTATGAGCTGCTATTCACCCACATGTACATGCCGTTGGGTGCAACAATATTCTCGTTACTTGCACTCTTTATGGCATCCGCTGCATATCGTGGTATGAAAGTACGTACACTCGAAGGTGCTGTTATGGTGTTATCCGCCATCATCGTTATGCTTGGCCAGGTACCCATCGGGCTATGGTTAACACATAAGCTACCTACAAGGGTACAACTTCCACGCATAAGTGCATGGATACTCAATGTAGCAAATACAGCCGCCTATCGTGCAGTAATATTTGGTATAGCAATAGGTGCGATCGCCATGGCTATAAGGGTATGGCTGTCACTTGAAAAGGAAATGGAGGTGAAGTGAAGCTACTCGCTAAGCTACAGGAGATACCTTACCGTGTAGTATATCTACTTGTACTTACGGCGATAGTTCTACCGTTTGTCATCGAGTTAAGGTTACCTATATTCGTATCTAACGAAACACTGATGGCCTACAATACGATCGAGCAGCTACCCGATACACAGATTGTGATATTTGTATCATCTTGGGATGCCGGTATCAAGGGTGAATTATGGCCACAAACCGAAGCCCTTATGCGACACATGATGCAACGTGGTATTAAATTTGCGATCATGTCACAGATTGCACAGGGGGCAAGTTTTGCCGAGGAGATAGCCGAACGTGTAGCTAAACTCTACAACAGAAAGTACGGTGTGGATTGGTGCAATTGGGGCTTCTTAACCGGTGATGCCGCCATGATACAGGCGTTGACCAAGAACATACCCAAAACTGTGCAGAAAGATTTTCGTGGCACCCCACTCGAAGATATACCCATGATGCAGGGTATCAAAGATATCAGCAATGTATCACTCATAATAGATATTGACTATGGGCCACGCCCTGAATGGATAAGCTTCGTACATGGTCCGTATGGTACACCTATAATATTTGGGTGCGCATCGATTGTATCATCCACACTTTTCCCGTACATAGATTCGGGTCAACTTGTTGGCTTATTGGTAGGTGTAAGGGGAGCTACCGAATACGAATCGCTACTACGATATCGTGGTATGGGACATAACCTGATAATCCCGCAATCACTTGCACACTTGTTGATCGTAATACTCGTAGTACTGGGTAACATCGGTTACCTTGTAGCACGTAAGTTACGATGAACTTAGAGTTATTCATATGGGTGGAAGCTATCTGCACATTGGCCATATTTTCGTTCCTGTTTCGCGAAAACCCCATATATCGGCTGTTTGAACACACATTTCTTGGGCTAACCAGGTATGATGTGGTACTTCCAGCTATCACGTCGCTGGTATTGGATATCACGTATCGCTATCGGGATAAGTCTCGGTGTAGGTGCAGGCATGGAATTCAAAAACCAGTTCATGTTAATCATGCCACAGATAACGGCATCGTTCAAACCCATCTTCGTACGTAACGCACAAGAGATGTTACAATTTTCTTTCAATAACTTCTTCATGGTGTTCACAATAGTTGCAGTGCTTTCGTACTTCTTTTTCTCGTTTGAGTTCAAATACAAAGGTATAAAGTTCCTACCGCGAGCTGGTAGGTTGTTGCTGATGATATCGTTTGGCGCATTTTTTGGCAACACCGTAATGACACGATTTGCGGTGTTCATCGATCGCATACAGTTTTTGATACAACAATGGCTACACGTAGGGGGAGGCTAACCCCTATCGCGTTGCTTGTCATCCCCCCGATATACGACTTTAAGGCGTACGATTTTTGGCTGAAGTTTACGGGATTGTTGAAAATAGCCAGCACATTGCAGGATAGTGGATGGCAGATATACTTCTTCGATTTTCTCGATAGGTCACACCCATGGATGGCAAGCCGCTCGAAACCTGGCACCTATGGTAGGGGCAAATATTATGCGGTAGAAGTACCTAAACCCACAATATTCAAGACTATCGCACGTAGGTTCAAACGTTACGGGTTACCTAAACAAATATTTGAACAGTTCCTCAACTCTATCCCTAAACCTGACTATGTGTTCATAGCGGGTGGTATGACGTATTGGTACTTGGGAGTGAAGGAGGTTGTGGAGATTGTTCGCTCCCATTATCCAAACACCAATGTAGTGGTTGGTGGTGTATACCCAACACTTATGCCTAACCATGCACGTAAGCTGGAAGTCGACCACGTTGTTGTAGGTAACGATATGTCATTGTTCGATAAGCTTGGCATAAAGTCAACCGCAGCTATACCACTATGGCGGCTATACCCCAAACTTACGTATGGGGTGATAAACTTCACCTATGGATGTCCACTGAATTGCACTTATTGTGCAGCCCGTAAGCTACATGAGCAGTTCATCATCCGTGATTGGGATATTGTAGCTGACGAGCTTCTATATTTTGGTAAACTTGGTATCACCGACATCGCAATCTACGACGATGCCCTGCTGTTCAAAGCAAAAGAAATATTACCCAAGCTGCTGGATTTACTTCATCGTTATAGCTTAAAGTTTAGGTTCCACACACCGAACGGCTTACATGTACGGTTAATAGATCGCGATACTGCCAACCTCATGCGTGTAACTGGATTTACTACAATATTTCTGAGCTACGAAACACATAACTTACAGCGGCAGCAGCTGTTGGGTAACAAGGTTACCGAGGAGGAATTAATATCTGCAATAGAAGTATTAAGATCCGTTGGCTACACTGGATGCGATCTGATCGTATATTTGTTGGCAGGGCTTGTCGACCAACCCGCACCTGAAGTAGAAGAAGGTATACACTTTTTACATAAATTAGGTGTATCAATAATGCTATCTGAATTTTCACCGATACCGGGTACGCCTGAAGGTGAAAAAGCGTGCCAAATTATCGATATGGATGAGCCACTTTGTCACAATAATCTGTACTTTACAACCCTCGTTTTAGGTGACCACTCGCTACAGCAGCTTAAATCACTCAAAAACCACTACAATCGTATCATACGGTTAACTTGTACTTCAAAAACTTAATCATCCAATAAATAGTTATCGGTGCAAACATAATTACACCAAAATGGCCAGCAGGTAGCCATATCACAGCTGACGGATGTGCACGTTGGCTGAACTCCTTGATTACACGTCTGGGTATGATGGGATCAAATAACCCATTAATGAGCACCACCTTACGGGGTGAGTTATACCTCGCATAGGTGAGCGGATCGACATAATACCATAGCCAACGGGTTTGCGGTAACCTACCTGTGCGGTTGAGTTCGTCCAAAAACTTAGCGTAATCATCCAAAATATATAGATAGTCCTTTTTGGTCAGCCCACGCTTTTTTAGGTAATATCTAACAGCTAATCCAAGCACACCCTCCCATACTATACGGTGTATGTGGGCACCACCTACAATCGATACCCCCCATTTATATCGGGGGTCGACACCCATCAACGTGTTAAGCAATATACCGCCAAGACTTGTACCTATGACACCCCAACGCCAGCCCATGGATTCACCCCAATCCGCTATCACCATAAACTCCATGATTGATTGACGGAATGCATCTACGGAACGCTTCTCATCTGGCGAACCAAAGAAATATACACCCGGCATAGCATCTTTGGGTGTACGTCTACCATGATATGGCAAACATGGTACCACAGTGTTAAACCCCAGCTTGGCACCATGCCATGCGATTTTCGTTTCATGCCAGGAGCGATCCGAGCCCCTCCATCCATGTATAACCAGTAGCGCAAGATTTGAACGTTTCACAGGTTCATACCAATGAAAATATGTGGTGTTATTCTCAGCGTATGGGGTGACGAGAGGTGACTCAAATACAAGCAAGTGATGCTTTATCGGCCCCTCATACGTGAGCTGTAACTCACGTATATTGAATGTACCCTTGGGGTAACGGAAGAATCCACCTATCTCTGTATAGGACATCAACTGCTTACACTTGCAGAGAATACACGTGCTTCAGTCTCCGCAATCACTATAACTTTTGTGGGACACTTCTCCACACATATACCACAACGTGTACATTTGTCGAGATCGAACACCGGCAACCGTCCCTCCATGTGGACTGCATCCTCAGGACATACCTTTTCACATAAACCACACCCAATACAACCAGCCTTACATGCAAGTCGTACCTGTTTCATCGGCAATGTAGTCTTACATGCTACATAGATGGGGTTAGCTTTCGGCATAAGCTCGATCATACCCTGTGGACATGCAACTACACATTTGCCGCACCCCGTACATAGGCTATAATCTACGATGGGTAACCTATCCTCTCCCATGGTGATAGCCCCAAACGGACATACACGTACACAGTCACCAAACCCCAAACATCCCTGTTCACATACTTTATGGCCACGATGTAGTAGCTTAGCTGCGGTACAGGTTTCTATACCATGATACTCGTATTTGGGTTGTGCAACCCCCGTACCTCCCTTACAGCGGATGATGGCAACCTTAGGTACCACACCACCAAGCTCTATACCCAGTATCTCCGATATCTTCTGCATCACTTCTTCACCACCCACCGGACACACTATATCGGTACGACCCTCTACTATTGCATGTGCGAATCCATCACAACCGGCAAACCCACACGCACCACAATTAACACCTGGTAACACATCTCGTATAGCTTTTTCCTTAGGTGATACCGGTATCGCTAACTTTTGATGTGCGATACCAAGGATTATTGAAAATACGAGCCCTAACCCCCCCAACACCAGTATTGCTTTAAGGATGAGCGGTGCCATCAAACTAATATACTATATCCTGTGATACGTCAATATACTCACGTAATAGGTTAAGCCATGCTCTCAGTGTACACCTACGTAACGCTATATCAACGGTTTTCGCATCCAGCAAGCTCGATCGCTTAACTTTAATGTCTGTAACTTTATCATAGTCGAGCCCAAACCTTTTTATGCCCAATTTTACCGCATATTTAGGGGTGGCTATCTCATATAGCCAATCCATATATTTTATTCGTGATATTATAACTTCAGGTGCAATATATGGGAAGTATATCTCTAATCCAAAATACTCAGCCGGTTTCAACGACCCCTGAGGTATCATACCTTGAGCTTTTGTGAACAATTTCGCATATGTAACAAAAGGCTCATCATATCTAAATTTGGGATCGAATTTACCAATCTGTCGCATAAGGTATGCGTAAACCTTACCCAGTGGGTGTACGATAGATCTATACATTATACATGCTGCACGATAGCTTCTCAATTTATGGTGAGGTATGAAGGGGATACCACTTCTAAATCCATACCATGGATATGGTGAGCTTGTAAGTCGAGCAATTAAATCTCTCAACTTACTTGCTGTAGTGGGTACAGGTGTAAATCCTGTTGACGCTATCTCGCCGCTCAACAAGATAACATCTTCACCATATTTTGTTTTCACGTATTCCGATACCGTAAGCAAGTCTACTGGTACGACTCTCTCAAATGGATGCATATGGAACGCCATATTCACGTAACGAGGCCAACCTCTTTCCGTATCGTAATAAACATACTCCACTTTAATGCCCAACTCATCAGCGATAGCTGTAACTTGTTTATATTGGCGATAAAGGAAGTCTGTCATCAAGTTCATTGGTAGCCAATGTATTACCTTAAATTCTACTCCTATAGCTTTGAGTATTAACAGCAATAATGTGGAATCCCTCCCTCCTGAGAAAAATAACACAGGCAACTTATCACAAAGTGATAGTAAGCGCTTTAAATTGTGAGCCAATGCATCAACTGCAGCTATCACATGACGGTATCGGTTGGCTATATTTGGTATATCTGGTAAATAGGTATCCACCCAATCTACTTTCTCGCCTTTTATCCATACATATGCACATGGTGGTAGCTTGCCGAGCTCATTGAATAGAGTTGCATCACCCGTTGTGAACCTCGTTTTTAACCAGTATCTGAACTCGTCACGGTTAAGTGTAAGCTTGCCACAAGTCTCATGTATATGGGCGATCAAGAGTTGCCAATCGTCACTCATCATGAGCTGGCCATCGTTATAGTATAAGTATACACGATAACCTGCTATGGGGTCGTTGAATATCAACAACTTCTTCTCTCGTCTATGATACTGTACACCAAAGAATAGTCCCAAACAGTTAAGCAAGTCCCTTTTTGTCAAAAACGAACCAAACTCATGGCTTTCCAACCCATAAAGATGTCCCCAAACCAATGTCACCAAACCTCCGTCTTCCACACAAACCTCTGGCTCGCGTTTCATCCATAATGTCACAGCCGGGGCGATACCTTCAAACCTATATTGATACATAAGCTAAGATATTACCTCCTTAAGGTAGAGCCCCTGTGGTGGTGCAGTGAACCCCTTCTTGGCAGTTTTATTAGCCAACATATTTTTGATATCATCTACGGTGAGCTTACCCTCATTCACCCACACTAAGCTACCCACCATCATACGTACCATTTTATAAAGGAAGCGATTACCTTCGATTTCAAAGTGTATCTCATCCCCTACGTGGGTAACTTCCACCCGATATATCTCACATATACCCTCATCTTTATATGCAAAATTGCGAAAGTTATATCTTCCAACAAATACAGTAGCGGCGTCACGTACTTTATAAAAATCGAACCCCATTTTATAATATTCCCACACATATAACCGCCTAAGTGGCGACCTACCAGGCAATAATCTATAAAGGTATACCTTACGTTTGGGTGCATATCTTGCGTTAAAATCGGCATCTACCTGTTCTACCGATTTGATGTAAATATCGTGTGGTAGGTTGCCATTCAATGCGTTTCGTAATTCGTTCACATCCATGGATTTGGTCACCTTAAAGCTTGCGAGCTGGTTCAACGCATGTACACCACTATCCGTACGTGATGCAACGTAAATTTTGGGCCGTTCACCGAATATCTTCTGTAGGGCTTGTTCAAGTTCACCCCTCACAGTGCGTCTGTTATGCTGTAACTCCCAGCCACAAAAATGTGTACCATCATACTCCAGCACTATCTTATAGTTGGGGCTCATTGTAAAGTTTTAACAGTACAGTTGGTGTGCTCGTCACATACACGGAAGGCAAGCTTGGTATCTTGTTTCACCCTAATGTGGAAGGTTTCACACTTGTCATCAAATATACCATCTTCTGGCTTTATGTAACGCCAATCACCCATGTTAATACTATATTCTGCATGTGAAATAAGTGAATATTTATCCGTCACCTTTATCTCATACACACCATCTCTGTATTTATAGTGTATTTCGGGTGCTGTATAATCCAAAAGATATGGCCCAATAACTTTATGTGTGGCCTTACCATCAGGTTGAGTAAGTGAATCCGTCACCCATAGCTTAAAATAGTAGTAACCATCCGGTAGCCTACCCTCTGGTATTGTGAACCCACCCTGTGGTTGATGTATCTCTTTTATAAGAAACCATGTGCTTTCTGACATCAACCTACCATATAGGTGGGCGAATATCGAGTCACCATCAGGTTCGTTTATATCCCATACTATAGTGTCGTGATTGAACTTAAGCGTCTCGATCACAGGTGCACGATTCACAAACGTGTAGGATAGGCGTACCTTACGTAATACTGGGCTACGGTTGGCACCCCCTTTAAGTACGGCTTTCCACACAATGAACTGTGCTGGAGGGCTTTTGATCCTACCCTCCTCATCCGTAGGTAACCAATCGGTCCAACTTTCGTCAGGTTCGGGTGTATTACCTGTGCGGGTGTAAAATTCGACCGCTGTACCATGAGGTACTTCCATGTCTGCAATCAGACGCCCCCATATTGGTATGCGGTTGAACTCTATGGGGGATGAAATAATGTAACCCTCACCACTTAGGTGGTCGCTTATCCTATAAAGTTGGCCCAGCTCACCACACACAACGTACGGGTACAGAATCTCATGTACGGGGCTACGTGATTGGAATATCAACGCCTTGTATCCCCCTATAGTGCAACACCATATGCCGGACTGTGTAGCCACCATCACCGTATCTTTATGTCTCCATATGTCATAAATGGGTTCGTTTATGTCAAATATTTTATATAACTCAGATGCTTGCTTCAATACCACCCACCCTTTATTTTCTGAACATACGCTGAAAAGTATACCATCATCTACATGTATAGCGGTTATCTCCTTGATGGGTGAGGTCTCATCCTCGTCAACCCATAAACCGATAGCTTTACCACACCCTTTGCTGGTGATCTTGAACAATAGGCCATTTGGTCGGCTACCCGCATATAGTGCACCGTATACGTATTTAAGTGCAGTCACCTGTAGGTCGTTAACCCTGAAATACTCCTCATATCTACCGTTGGGCGTTATCTTATAGATCATACCGCGATCTGCACCAATGTAGATATTACCTGCAGGGTCGCTGGTAATTGCGGTTATCATATTCACGGGTAGTGATAGCCAGTGCTTACCCTCCTTGAGCACCATACTACCGATACCTGCCAGATACAACCGCCCTTTGGTGTCAGCTTCTATAAGCAATGGGTTACCTGTCACACCAAACAGCGGCTGTACCGTTTTACCATCGTCGTAGTAGTAGACAGTATCTTTTGATGTCAAAATATACAGCACGTTATCGCGAAGTGTGATATCAATTATCATTGCATCCGTAGTCCATATCTCCTGTACGTAAGGTGCAAGCTTTGCCACACCATCACCCACCATGACACCCTGTAGCTCGTATTCTGTGAAATTACCGCTTTCCCACAGTAAACCCAACACTATCAGTATGGTCATTGACCTCCTTTTATGAAGACACCATGTGGGGTTAGCTTACCGCTCACCCTACCCTCTATATGGTATGGGGTCAGCTCATATTGTTGTAGGATTAAGCTTGTACGTTGGTTAGCTGTTGGAGCCAGATGTACAAACCGCTGTGGGAGTGGTGTCATCTCATATTGCAATTGTGTAACTAATGCATTACCAGCAGGTATATTCTCGAGCTCATGTAGAAGGGTGGTCCAACTATCCAGCTGCCTCATCTGCCATATGCTTGCGTTACCTATCTCTATGTTAAGTTTGGATATATCGATATGCTGAGGTATGGGGATCGCTATCCGCTTGTATTCCATATCGCCATTGTATATCTGGAGCCTCACAAGCAGCTCCAGCGTGTCACCCTGTGGAGTTAATCCCCCCGTTACATCATCGATACTGGCACGTAAGATATCGTGTAAGATACGGCAATCCACTTTCATACGTGAAATATGTGGTATAATATATGGGTTGTATTCAATCATATCGATAAGCCCAGCTACCTTCTTTGCGAATGTCAAAGGTGTACCAACTTCCATTAGGGCAACCCTTATCGTATCATCAGGCATAGATATCTGTAACTCAGCGTGATAAGTGAGTTCATCCCTGCTGGGTTGTTTCATCAATATAGAGTTATACATCAACATAGGTACAAAGGTCGAAATGATGTGCCTCCATTGCACAATTTTATAGTGGAACGTATCATCGTCGATGGTTACATCCATGATGAGCCAATCCGGAGGTTCGTCCAACACACCGTAGATGCCCATTATACCGTCCCAATGTGTAACACCTATCACATTGCCGAGTGATGCTATTTTGTGTGACACCGAAAGCGATGGCAAAACATAATGTATACGTGCAGTAGTTATTGGTAACTGTATATCACCTGCACCAAGAAACGGATGCCCAAACGCCCATAATTTACCATCTTCATAGTACGTGCAGGTACCAACTGCACCTAACCGCGCATCACCATCCACCAGTAATACGCCGATAGGGCTACCGGTGAAGATGGAGTCACCCTCCACTTTACCTGTAACATCTGTGACAATGGGATAGGTAAACACGTTTGCCAAGCTATCGATAACCTCAGGTACCAACCCTGTAGCCACTAATGGTAAATTATACGGTGATAACCCCATGCTTTTGAGATCGGTACCCTGCTGTAGGCCGACGCTTTCCATACTCTCTATGATAGGTGTGATACCACAGATCGCCTCTTTGGCGAACTCCCATGCATAGGCGAGCGCACCTAACAACCTGCCGTTGATAAAGATTGGGCTACCACTCATACCAGTTGCTACACCGGTGGTATCAACCCGTCTACCCCATATGCGTGCCAACACTATATGTTTATCACGGGGGAATGCACGTGGGATGACATCGATAATCTCCACCTGAAACGTATCGATACGATTATGGCGGAATGCAGTTATACCATAACCCATATCACCTGGATGCACTTCATCTGATGAGATAAAAGCGAATATCAGGATATACAAAAGCATCAGAATATTGTCAACTTTTTAATAACCTGCATATTGTTGAGTTTAGCTTCAATAAAGTATACACCGGATTGGAGTCTATGTGCCACCTCTATACGTGCATGGGTATGCTCTATGTTGAAGCACCAAGTATCGACAACCCTACCTGCCACATCGTAAATTCTAATCCTTAAAGTGCCCATCTCTGGTGCTGTATAGTGGATGATAAGTTTATTACCGAGCGCTACCGGGATAAATTCATAATGTATGGGATGGGTGGTTGGCCCCACAGGTACGAGTGCACCTGCTTGCATTTCAAAGCTGTTATTGTACTCCATAGGGAGTAACCTACCATAAAATACACTATCAGTAAGGATCTGTACCATCGTATCAACCGTGTATAGCTTTGCGTAGACGCTGTCGATGGCTGTATTGCCATCATTTATAAGCGAGATGACTATTTCACCTGTCACCCCTGTAACTGGATACGCACTTAATAATCTCACAAACGGTTGTGGTACCGCCTTACCTACGTATATATCGTCGATATAGATACCTTCGGCAACATCTGTTTCATCGCTCACGAATGCGAACTTAACCTGTAACGTATCGCCAGCTTCGTACATGTTTAGATCATAACGCACGGGTACCCAATCCACACCAAAATCAAGTATCGAGTGTATCCCAATCACCGTCATACCCCACGATCACGTATAGGCCATCACTTCCGTATGTGGTGATATCCATCCAATACCAGAAACGTAACTCCGCAGCTGGTAGCAACACAAACGTGGGGCTCAACAACCACGACTGGGTATTATTTAAGTAGTGAGTGGAATCTTCCACCCCCATATACCATGAGTGGTCACCCGAATGTGCACGTATTGTGGAGCGATGCCAATGATCGTTTACACCGCCATGTGTCCAACCAATATCTGATTCAACATCATCGAATAAGCCAGGCCTACCCACTACGAGTTGAAACGTATCGGTGAACTCGTATCCATAGATATCGCGTAGATTGGCTATCACATCGGGGAAACAGATTTCGGGTGCATCCACCACATAGATGGTGAAGCAGCCGGTCCATATAGTGTCACCCGGCGGTATCGACATCAATTGCAATGTCTCTGCCGGTATATGAATGTAAGATATGGTGGATGATAGCCAACACTGTGGTGAGCTCAACAACCCATTTCCGACGTTAGTGATAGCGAACCTCACGTGTACGGTATCTGTGGATTGTATCGTGGTATCCTGAACCACATAATCTATCAGCTTGGGTTGTGCCCGCTTTATCTCCAACCCTATGTTATAGTTACAAACACAATAGTCGAAAGTGAATCGCAACCCCAAACCTGCGCTATGTGGTGGACTTTCATCATCAATGTACAAGGTGAACCTCAACACCGCAGTATCCTGTACACAAGAGTCACGTCCATCGGTGCTATCAATAATTGTGATATATGTATCGTTGGTTGATAATACACCTGAATATGAACCTTCTACACACGCAAGTTTGGTAACCAACACTATGGTATCGCCAGGGTTGGGCTCACCATTGTTGTTACCTAAGGTATCAACAATAGTGTAACCATAAAACTGTGGCGGTATATAACCATCACCTGTTTGAATAGTATCGATAACCGGCATGCAGTTAGGCTTGGTCACCGTAACGATTAGGTTACCTTCAGCCTCCACATGTAGGTCGAGTATCGCTGTACCATTGGCATCCGTATAGGTATGCTCGTACAGTGATTCATCGGGCTTGGTCACCGCCACCCTAACGCTATCGAGTG
>NMUJ01000064.1 GCA_002256535.1 Caldifarciminota bacterium 4484_18 | reverse complement strand
TAACCATACCGGCATCTCGGGATCACCTAACAGGTTAATCTGGTACTGGTGCCATCGCCATACGTTTGCATCACGTGCGTATGGTATGAAGTGTATCTTGGCTTTAGCTAACGCCAACCCAAGATGCTTGTAACCACCATGTTTGAACAGTGCCACAAAGAACTCACGATCGTATACATCAGAGTACCCATAGCCGGGGTTACCGGGTGAACCCCACCCGTAGCGGTTGTTACCTATGAAAGCGACACCACCACCCTGTGGGCTATGTATGAAGTGTTCCGCAATACAGTCATCTCGTAGTTGGAGATATATCCATTGCCTACACCCATCACATACCACCACGCATGACCGTCGTGGTTGATCAGATTCTTACCGGCATTAACCTCTGCTATAACAGCATCAGGATCTTCGTTACCAAGTGATTCGTATAGCTTGGTTATCTCCCATCCAGCGGGTGGGAATGCTGCTTCTTCGATCATATCTTTACCTATACCGGCATCCGTGTAAGGATCCCACCACAATATCTCGCCCAAAAACAGTGCACGATTCTCGTAATCCCCAGGTGGATTACGTTCATAAGTTAAGAGCTTATCCACCCATATAGCGGCTTCATCGCTATCATTTACTGAAGCTCTACCCACTATCACGTCGGGATATAGGTCAACATTGTCGGTTACTTCACCGTAAACGGCATCACCATCTGCATCCCATGTACCATCGAGATCTGAGTAGTATAGGTCTGCACAGATGCTATCTTCGTCAGGCGCGAGATTGGCTTCACAACACATGGCGAACGCTATACGTTTGGGTATGATGTTGGTGTCACCACCCAGCAGCACAAACACGACGTTTGAATCCTCGTACATATCACGGATATAGTTACGAATTTTAGCTGCACAGTCTAAACCTTCGTAATGACTGTATATCCACTGTATGTTCTGAGTGATAACGTGTAACCCTTTCTGGCGTTTCCAGTCAATAAGTGGTGTAAACTCGTCCATCATCGATGACGCTGTGATCACCAGATACGCAGGTGAGCTGGATTTAGGTGCAGGTAAATCGCTGGGATTTGCAACAATACCACTGGCAAGCTCATACCCCAGTATTGAACCACTGGAATGCTTACCACCTTCGTACGTGAGCTGTAGTTCAAACTCGGTTACAAGTTCGAGCACGTTTTTGTTTGGCAGATAGCGTACGGGGTAGATTATCACCTCCTGTACGTGATAACCGCTGAGGTTACCGATATCTCCAAGCCTGGTGTAGGTTTCTGGATATATGGCGAGTGATTTAACCTCTTCTTTGAGGTGAACAAACTCCGGTACGGGTATCTCCTTACCAGGTATGGGTTTAATAGCCGGTGGTTGTGTCGGGTAAATTGGTGCATCCAAAGCCATTATCTCACGATGTATTACTTTAAATTCGCAGTTGGTAACCTTTGCACCCTCTGGTACGTAGAAGAATATCGGTATACTCGGTAAGGTGGGATAACCTACTGGGTTATCGTAAACCGCATCCGCTAACCTCGGTATCACATAGCCTTTGGTATGATAGAATTTTACATCATCCTTTGTCACTCCCCCTTTATATGAGACAGTCATCCCTACTACCATACACCATAGCAGACACATAATACCTCCTGACGTTAGATAGATAACTGGAATTATAGATTCATCAATATCCAATGTATTTCATCACTTCATGACCTAAAACTCTACCATTTATATTAGCAGCTGATCACTGGTAACATCCTCCAAGAGGCTACTTGTTTACTTAAGTATTACAAGCTTTCTGGTAACAGTATAGTTGTCGGTTGCTATCCTACAAAAATATGTATCTGCACACAATCCACTTATATCATATGTGATAGAGTGTTTACCCTTGGGTTGATAACCTTTAAATATCGTAGCTACACATTGTCCGATATCGTTGTAGAGTTGTAAACTCACATCTTCCGCACGTGGTATATAGTAATCGATACGTAATGCATCAAAGCAGATGGACTACTACTGTGTGATATATTTCGATATCCACGTACACAGGTAGGTGATCGGATGCATAATACAATGCATCCGCTACATACGAAGGTACGGATAGATTGGTACCGTAGTTTATGGATTGGTTCAAATGTGCACCATCATTACCCACTGTCGTGTAAGTGTTGACCAACAGCACCAACCTCATTGTATCGAGTAAACTTTTCGAACATAGTATCATATCGAACCTGTCATCTAACCCACCCCCCGCACCACCATCTTCAAGCGGTGCAACCCTTGTCGATTGCGTATGTAGATGAGCAAACTGACTGTTATTATGCCAATACCCATAAGCGTTGATGGGATCGTACAACCTACCATTGTTGTTATCCGTACTATCCGTGAGCACATGGAATGCAGGTTCGTCACTGTAGTAGATGTTGAAATCACCCACTACAAGGAAGTAACTACCCGGTGCACATGAGTTGAGGTGTTGTCTCAATATTTGTGCCTCTCTACGTCTTTCGTTTATACTCCAATCGTCCGAACTCGACTTCAAATGTACTGATAATATACGGAACTCATCATCGCTCATAGTATGTAGAAAATATTCGGCTATATCGCGTATCGAAGTCTGTATATAATGTGCGGAGTCGAAACTTACCTTGCAACTACGATAGAATAGACCATTATCAGTGGATGGTCCATCATGAAACGGTACCGCTGTGAATTCATCCGTTCCACAGTTTAGAACCGAATCAAGTAACAAGTTCACCCCATATGCGCTGCATAGTTCCTGACAAACGAGTATATCGGGTTGTACGTAGTTTATTACCGTACGTAGGTGAGGTAACCACGATATACCTAACCCATCTGGAAAGTTCAGTATATTGTAGGTAACCACTCTTATGGTATCAACAGCCATTGCGTAGCTGATACACCAGAGTAGCAACCCCATGGCGTAACGGAGTAGTTTATGTGGTCTGGTCATCACTTTATAATATATAACCGATATTCAAGTGTCACTCCATGACAACAGATGAGGGTTGACTCTTATACACTTGTCATGCATGGGGTGTCAATATCTTAAATTTATGGGTAAAAAGTTCATCCTCGTGGGAATATTGAACGTGACCCCAGATTCGTTCTCCGATGGTGGGCTATTCTTAAACCCCGACGTGGCGGTATCACATGCGATGAGGATGGTCACAGAAGGTGCCGATATCATCGATGTGGGAGGAGAGTCCACCCGCCCAGGTGCCACCCCTGTACCAGTAGATGAAGAGCTACGTCGTGTCTTACCTGTAGTCGAACAGCTTGCAGATAGGGGGGTAAGGATTTCCATTGATACATACAAAAGTGAGGTTGCTGAAGCTGCACTGAAATTAGGTGCCGAGATTGTCAACGATGTATCAGGGTTGAGGTTCGACCCACGCATGCCTGAAGTTATCGCCAAGTATAATGCAAAGGTTGTAATAATGCACATGAAAGGTACACCCAGAACCATGCAGGTTAACCCTTACTATGAAGATGTGATGCATGAACTTATCACATACTGTCGAGGATAACCTGACAATACTGCGTAATCTATCCTCACTATGTGAGCTTGGCACACCCGTGATGATCGGTGTATCACGTAAAAGCTTTATTGGTAAGATCTTGGGTATAGACAATCCACGTGACCGCTTGATCGGCTCAATCGCCAGCAACCTCATAGCGTTTTTGAATGGTGTCACCTATTTTCGTGTACATGATGTTAAACCCACACGTGAGGCACTCACCATGGTTGATGCCATATTATCACAGCATGAAGGTAGTGCTACTCAAATGTGAAACCTACCGTAAACCCATACTTAAGGCGACCATCGAACGTGGTCTCAACTTACTGGGGTACACCGATATCATAAGGCGTGGTGATAGGGTGTTGCTCAAACCCAACCTACTGGCGGCGAAACCACCTTCAGCTGCAGTAACTACACATCCGATGGTGGTTGAAAGTGTCGCTGAGTGGGTAATTGATCACGGTGGTAAGGTATTGATTGGCGACAGCCCCGGTGGTGCAGTGAAGGATATGGAGAACTTATGGACTATAACCGGTATGCGAGCGGTTGCCAATAAAGTAGGTGCAGAATTGTTGAACCTCAACCGCTATCCTATCAAGATTGTGGACGATCTACACATTTCCAAGATCTGTGACGATGTGGATATGATCGTTAACCTACCTAAATTAAAGACTCACAGCTTGACAGGTATGACGATGGCGGTTAAGAATCTGTTTGGCTTGGTGCCTGGGTTATATAAATCCCACCTACATAGGGTGTATCCTGATCCTATCTCCTTTACGAAGATGCTTTTAAGGCTGTACAGGTTGATACCATCAAACATTAGCGTGCTTGATGGTATCCTGGGTATGGAAGGTAATGGCCCATCCGCTGGTGAGCCCAAAGCCTTCGGTATACTGGGGATGGCCGATGATGCACTTGCTATGGATTTCGCCATAGCTAAACTTGCACGTGTATCAGGGAGGGCTTTCCCTGAGATAAAAGTTGCACCCACCCCTTCATACGAGCTTATGAGTGAGGTTACCACCCTAAGTATACGGATGCCACAAACAAGGGTTGTAAACCTCATACTGCCAACGGTTTTACGATACATCTACTCGCTACTATTTAGCTATAGACCTGTGATCACAAACCGCTGTCGTACATGCGGGGTATGTGCCGATTCGTGCCCTGTTAATGCGATATCAGGGCCACCTTATACGATCGATTATCGTAAGTGCATACTATGTACATGCTGTTACGAAGTATGCCCATATGGTGCGATAAAGATAAAGCGTTCAGTTTTTAGGATATAAACTTACGATATGTAAAGGATAGTGCAAACCAGTCATGCGAAAATTGTTGACTTTTTTAATTTATGATTACTTTAATTGGATGAGACCGAAACACGAAATCATAAAAGAGCTACAACAACATCCCAACGATACGGGATCGGTTGAGGTACAAATAGGTATATTAACGGAAAGGATACGCAATCTTACCGAACATATGAAACGCCATCGTAAAGACTTACATTCGCGGTATGGGCTCATCAAGTTAGTCTCAAAACGTAAAAGGCTTCTACGTTATCTTAGGGAGAACGATCCCGTTCGTTATAGGGAGGTGATCCAAAAGTTAGGTCTCAGAAAGTGATGCCCCAAGTTCAATGCGAAATAGCAGGTAGGAAATTTTCTATCTCTACAGGTGATATCGCATTTCAGAGTGATGGAGCTGCACTTGTCAAATATGGTGATACAAGTGTACTCGTTACTGTATGTGTGAGCCAGTCCGTACCCTCTGATACGCCGTTTTTACCACTTACGGTTGATTATCAAGAGAAAGCTGGTGCTGCAGGTAGAATACCTGGGGGATATTACAAGCGTGAGGGTAAGCCACACGAAACTGAAATCGTCACTGCACGTTTGATAGATAGACCAGTACGGCCACTGTTTGCAAAAGATTTCCTACATAATGTACAGGTAACCGCAATAGTGTTCTCAGCGGATCAGGAGAATCATCCCGATGTACCAGCAATTATAGGTGCATCGTTTGCGTTACTTGTAGCTGGATTACCGTTTAATGGCCCCATAGGTGCAGTGAGGATCGGCCAAATAGGCCGTGAATTGGTAGTTAACCCCACCGTTACCGAACTTGAAACCAGTACACTCGATATGGTAGTAGCAGGTACCAAAGAAGGTATAACAATGATAGAGGCGAGTGCATATGAGGTGGACGAACCCACCGTGTTTGAGGCGCTTGAAATTGCTCATACCGAGATAATAAGGGCTATCGAACTACAGGAAGAATTGCTCGATTCTGTAGATATAACGCCGTTCGAATACACTCGGGTTGAGATTGATCCCACTATAAAGGCTGACATCGAACGTAAGTATAAAGATGCGATTATCGATGCACTCAACCATACTCACAAAAAGGATAGACATCACCTGTTAGAGAAAATCTGGTTCAATATACGGGAGGAGTACCCCGATAACCCCTACGTGACGACAATCGTTGAGGAGATAAAGAATACATATATTCGTGAATTGATACTAAAAGAAAGACGTAGATTGGATGGTAGGAAACCTACTGATGTACGTCCTATATCGTGTGAGGTAAGTATACTCCCGCGTGTACATGGGTCGGCACTCTTCACACGTGGTGAAACACAGAGCCTTGCAGTAACCACACTCGGTACGGCTGCCGATGAACAGCATGTGGAGGAGCTCACGGGCGAGAGTTGGAAAACTTTCATGCTACACTATAACTTTCCACCATTCAGCACCGGTGAAGCTGCACCTTTGAAGGCACCTCGCAGACGTGAGATAGGGCATGGACGGTTAGCTGAGAAAGCACTGCAACCCATCCTACCAGCAAGCGAAGCCTTCCCATATACTATAAGGGTGGTTTCCGATATATTATCGTCGAACGGCTCATCATCCATGGCCACAGTATGTGCAGGTTCGTTATCGTTGATGGATGCAGGTGTACCTACGAAGACACATGTCGCCGGTATCGCGATGGGGTTGGTCGATGATGTCATACTTACGGATATACTTGGTGAGGAAGATCATGCTGGTGATATGGACTTTAAGGTTGCCGGTACACGTGATGGTATCACAGCCATACAGCT
>NMUJ01000063.1 GCA_002256535.1 Caldifarciminota bacterium 4484_18 | reverse complement strand
ACACATTCAACTATTCTCTGCATGATAGTTAAAGATAGAAAACGGCATGTATGGTCAAGGATAAAATAAAAATTTTTAAGTGGCTTCATTATCATCGTCATTCCGTAAAGATATACTTGACAAATGACATTTTTTAGATATACTAAGGTGGTAGTAGGAGATAAAATGATTGATAAAATCCATAAATTTATAAATGAATTTAACGTCGATTACATGGACATAAGACACGAAGAAGATCGCAATATAAGGATATACTTCAAGGGGAAAAAACTCGAAAATTTATCTGATAGTGTTACAAAAGGTTTTCATGTGAGAGTTATTGCAGATGGTGGTTTTGCTACTTGTACTGTCAACGATGAAAAAGAATTAAGAAGCGCTATTGAACAAACTGTGAGAGCTGCAAAATTATCTGCAAAATTTAATCCTAAAAAAGTAAGATTTAAACTGTCTGAGCCTGTCAAAGACGAGATTTATCTAAAAATTGATGATGATCCAAGAAAAATAAGTATAGATGAGAAACTTGAAATATTAAAGAAATACAACGACTTAGTTTTAAGCTATGAAAAAATACAATCAACGAGTATGGAGTATGATGAGTGGGATAAGAAAAAATTTTTTGTGAGTTCTCACGGTACTTCACTTTATTTTGAAGAAGTCATATGTCAAATATTTGGAAAGATATATGCGAGCGATGGTTGCATGGTTGAAGATATATGGGCATACGCAGGAGGTTCTTTTTCTTTCGATAAAATAAGAAATCGTGAAGAATTGTTTGAAAATAGAACTAAAATAGCGATCGACCTTTTAAAAGCCGATAAAGTGCCATCTGGTAAACACCGGGTTTTATTAAATCAAGATATGGTAGGTGTATTCATTCATGAAGCTTTTGGACATTTCAGTGAAGCAGATGATATAAAAGACCATCCTCAATTATTAAGAAAGTTTAAACTCGGTGAAAAGATAGCACCGAATTGTCTAACAGTTATCGATGATCCAACTATAAAGGGTGCACCTGGTTTTAAAATTTACGATGACGAAGGAATAAAGGCAAAGAAAACCTATCTTATAAAAGATGGGATATTAACAGGTAGGTTGCATTCTATGAGAACTGCTTATGAGCTCGATGAAGAACTTACAGGTAACGCAGTGGCTGTATCATGGCGCTTCACACCTATTGTGCGTATGAGCAACATTTTTGTTGATAAAAGAGATAAAACTTTTACAGAATTACTCGATATGTTGGGTGATGGACTTTATATCTGCGATGCGAAAGGCGGCCAAACTATGGGTGATATGTTTTCGTTTGGAGCACAATATGGATTTGAAGTAAAAAATGGTAAAATTGGCAAAATGTATAAAGATATAAATTTATCCGGTAATTTATTCACCACTTTGATGAATATAGAAGCAGTTGGCAATGATCTACACTTCCGTGAGTGTGGTGGATGCGGTAAGTATATGCAATTTAATCCCCAGTCTGGAACAGGCGGCCCTCACATGATAATAAAAGAAGTAATAATTGGATAAAAATGGACAGAATTTTGAAATTAGCAAAAAAGAGTGTTGATGAAGCCGAAGTTTACTATTTAAGGTCAAAATCAATCCCTATAGAATTTCGTGATGAAAAAATTGAAGAGATAAAGATTCATGAATACACAGAAGTTGCATTGAGAGTAATTAAAGATGGCAAACTCGGTATGAGTTTTGGTTCTCCTGATGAACCTGACATTCTTGTAAAAAGTGCAGTAAAATCTGCGGAAACTGGCTCAAAAGTGAAATTCTCTTTTCCTGAGAAATCACAAATTATCGATTTTGAAAACTACGACAAAGAAATGGAAACACCACCAATTGAAGATATCGTAAGAAAAATATTGGCTAAAATAAAATGGATTAAAAAATGTAATATAAAGGCACCCATTATGTATGGAATAAATATCGGTATTGCAGATATTACAATTGCAAATACAAAAGGGCTAAATGTAAATTATAAAAGGAGTGCATTTAAGCAATATTGTATGATTGTATTACCTCAATCGATGATGGGTCCCTATGTAGTTGACGTAAACTATAGATTTAGAGAAATTGAAGAAAAAGAATTTGAAGAATTAATTCAAAAATTTGAAATTGCTAAGAACAGTGTCACTGTTCCTACAAAGAAGATGAGAGTTTTATTCTCTCCTGAAGCCTTATGGACACTTGAGTGGCGGCTGACAGAAGCAATCTCGGGCAAAAATTTGATTGAACACTTATCACCCATTGAAAATAAAATTAATGAGAAAATATTCGATGATAAAATAACGATTTATGATGACCCTCATGCAAGGGGTTATTTCTGGTCAAGACCTTTTGATGATGAAGGTGTGCCTACCAGAAGATTGCCCATAATTGATAAAGGCATTTTAAAAAATTTTATTTTTGACCTACGAACTGCATCAGAATATGGCACGGAAAGCACAGGTAATGGGTATAAAGGTAGATGGTCAAGCGAAGCTATATCAAAACCCGTGTCACCTTACCCCTGCCATCTCGTTTGGGAACAAGGTAGCCTCTCTGTAAAAGAACAAATTAAGTCTATTGACGAAGGGCTTATTTGCGAAGATTTGCTCGGAGCACACTCTGGCAACATTGTCGCAGGACAATTCTCAATGAATGTAGGTACGGGATTTTATGTAAAAGATGGAAAAATTATTGGAAGAGCAATAGATACAATGATTTCAGGGAACATCTATGATATTTTCAAAAATATACATTCCATAAGCAAAGAAAGAAACTATGAGTTAAAACCTTGGGTTTTATTTAATGGGATCCAAGTTGCAGGTAAAGGCTAGATTCTCTCTTTTTCTTTAAAATATTACCAACGCCTTGTTCCTACCCTCACTGAAGTTAGGTACACACTCAACTATTTTGTCCATGATGATTTAAAATGCGAAATTGTAAGATATGGTCAAGCTACAGCTAACAATAGTTACTCACCACAAACACAAGGTGTGCGACCGCACTTGGGGCATCCAGCTCGATACTTTTTGATAGCCTCCTCCATATCGACACCTACGGCAAACTCCTCGTGATAACCTTCACCCTTACGTATAGAGCGAGCAAGTTCACCCACTTCTTCAACAAACCACCTGAACGTACCTTCAACCCCACGTGCTGCATCCTTCTCGTAATATATGCGGGCGATCAGATTCTGAAACTCCTTAATCTCCATAAAATTAAAATGGCCACTTATAAACAGTGTCAACTCATATACGGTATGATACCGTGTCCCAAATAATGAGCTACCCTTATCTGCTACTTGATATATCAAAAGTTAAGATTACTTTAACTTGATAATGTGGCGTTCAGCACTTATTGAGAAAACCGTCTATTTCATACTGTTTCTGCTCGCACTCTATGCGATAGTATTCGGCCTACGTACAGGGGTGCAACTTCTACGTAAGTTATCGCCCACCAAACGTCGTCTATACGAACGCCTATTGCTGGTACTGGTTGGCATATTCATTGGGTTGAGTCTCGCAAAATATACACCCACAGATTATGCAAAGGTTGAACGTCTCCACGTAACGCTTGCCCCTACTGTCAGCAACTGGTGTGGTGTCGTAGGTGCATACGTGAGTTACTGGTTGATGTGGACGTTCGGTTACATGGGCTTTATCGTACCATTATGGTTGATACTTCTGGGCCTACTCTATAACCGAAAAGAATCGTATGCATTCCATTTCCATGTGTTACCTATCCTGCTGTTGATATTCCTACCGCTGTGGCTGACATTGTTCGGGCTACCCATCTCCTACACAGGTAACCTCGGCATATACCTCAAAACCTTGCTATTCAACTACATAGGTGCATTAGGTACGTACCTTGTTGCGGGTGCCATATTTATAGCATTGTTGCTACCTTACCTCCATATACGTAAGCTACCCAGGATAGGGGTATCACGTGCACCTGCACGTAAACCCAAACCCTTACGTAAAAAACCTGCACCCATCCCGCAACCGTCACCTCAACCCACCTCTCACACCGTTGAGGTACCGGATTTCAAGCAACGCTTCTTAGCCATCTTGCACGAACCGCCACCCCGCAAGGCGCCACACATGGACGATCTCGAAGAAAGTTGTCAGCACTTACGAGTATACACCCGATCCAGGGATTAAGCTATCAAAGATAGTCAGCCTATCTGACGAGATAGCGCTCACCATGAAATCCGAACGCGTACGCGTTGTCGCCCCCATACCGGGCAAATCCGCTATAGGGATTGAGATCCCCAACAAGGATCGCGAGTATGTCTACCTAAAGGAGCTATTACTATCAGATTTGCTACCCAAGCAATATAAGGTATTCATCAACACAATAGTAGCTACACTGATATTCGACAAGCCCCCCGAAGAGGTACGCTTCTTGATGATCGACCCCAAGGGTATAGAGCTACCCGTGTACAACGGTATACCACACCTTATAAAACCAGCAATAAGGAGCCCCAAACTGGCATTGTCCGCATTGAAGAATGCAACCACATGGATGGATTATCGTTACAACGAGTTTGCCCACGTAGGTGCAAGAGATATCGAATCCTACAACAAGAAGATGCAACCCCATATGCCATACATAGTGATAATCATTGATGAGCTGGCCGACCTGATGATGGTTGCACCCAGAGATATTGAGACACTGATCACAAGGTTGGCACAGATGTCACGTGCGGTAGGTATGCACCTTGTGTTGGCAACACAACGTCCATCGGTTGATGTAATCACTGGGCTTATCAAAGCCAACTTCCCTGCAAGGGTGGCGTTTCAGGTAGCCTCACGTACGGATTCACGCACCATACTGGATATGAATGGCGCCGAGAAGCTACTCGGCAAAGGTGATATGCTATTCATACCACCGGGTAAAGGGTTACCCATAAGGATACATGGTGCATACATCTCAACCGAAGAAGCCAAAGGTATAGCTAACCTATGGGCTGAACGTCACCTACGACAGTTGCTTGCAGGTAGGTTACCGGAAGCCATAGCCACGGATATCATACAGCATGACCTTATAGATGCGATCGTGGAATCCAACCACCCCGCACGTGATGTAAGGATAGAGCAATTTGCCAACTCCATAAGCCCGAAATATAACATACCTGGCTCGCAGATAGCAGAGGTTTTACAGAACATCGAGTACTATCCACCACTCGGTATGAAGCCAGTCGCACCCTCCCTACCCGGCGAAAAGCCTGAACCTATCACATCATTCGAAGATGAAGATCCGCTATTCGAAGAGGCTAAACGGCTCGTCATCCGCCATCAGGTAGCATCGGTCTCCATGTTGCAACGTCACTTCAAAATCGGCTACGCACGTGCAGGTAGGCTTATAGATATGTTAGAACG
>NMUJ01000062.1 GCA_002256535.1 Caldifarciminota bacterium 4484_18 | reverse complement strand
CCCTTTAAGCGTGATACGACTTTCCATTCACCAAGTATCGGACGTGAAAGCGGATGCCCGGGATATAGGAGCTGGTCGAGTCCAAAAAACGTTTGATCGGAAGGTGAATCAAGGAAGCTCTTAATTTCCTCACCTACTACACGTTTTTCTAACTCGATAGCGGTGGGGTTGAAATGCTCGTTGGCAAGTATATCAGCAAGTACATCCCATATCTTATGTAGGTGATGGCTGGGGAACCTCGCATAGAAGTACGTAAACTCTTTGGAGGTATAAGCGTTGACTTCACCACCAACACCTTCTATCTCCTGGGCTATCTGTTTGGCTGTACGTTTTTTGGTACCCTTGAAGAGTATATGTTCGAGGAAGTGCGAAATACCGTTTTCGTATGGAGATTCGTGTTTTGTACCTACGAGTATGGCTATACCTAACGATATAGAACGTACGTGGTCGAGCCGTTCGGTTATCACCCTTATCCCGTTGCTGAGGGTGGTTTTGTTGTATTGTTCTTTCATTTTACTTTACGTAAAACCCTGTATAGTAGAAGTTTGTTCACCAACCAGAACGCTTCCCAGATGATCTTTTTGGTCATTTTCGAGCTACCTTCTGACCGTTCAGTGAATACTATGGGTATCTCTTTTATTTTAAACCGCTTGTAATAAGCCCAGAACAGTGTCTCGATTTGGAACCCATATCCTGTAGTTTTTATATGGTGCCAGGGTAGTGATTCGAGCACCTTCCTGCGGTAACATTTGAACCCACTTGTTAAATCGACGAATGGCAACCCTGTCATATAGCGTGCGTAGAGGTTAGCAAAATACGATAAAAGTAGACGGGTTATGGGCCAGTTTATCACACGTACACCGTTTATATAGCGGGAGCCTAACACAACATCGGCTTCTTTTATGGCGTTGATAAATCGTCGTATATCGTTGGGATTATGTGAGAAATCTGCATCCATCTGTATTATGACATCATAGCCATTCTTAACAGCGTATTCAAACCCTACCTTGTAGGCGGAGCCGAGCCCCAGCTTACGGGGACGTTGGATGAGATGCACACGTGGGGTGGTATTGCTCACCTCTTTCACGTAGTCACCGGTACCGTCGGGTGAGTTATCGTCCACTACAAGGATGTAAAGGTTAGGGTCGCTCTTCAGCAGACACTCAAGGAACTTAGCTATATTTTTACGTTCATTGTAGGTAGGAGTGACAACCAATGTACGCATTAAGTAAAAGTATGCCGTCATGAGGTGTGTCAATTTACAACTGTAGCTTAGACAATGTAGCCAAATGGGATGGTGGTTGATTTTCCACAGTATTGCAGTAATGATTAAATATGAAGTTAAGTGGGCCAGTCTGGCTGATGCAACCTATCCCTTACTGGGGTGAGAGGTTGCAAGGTGATTGGATATATGAACCCAAAATTGACGGCTGGCGCTTACAAGTGATAAAATATCAAGATGGTAGGGTTGAGTTTTGGGGTAGGAGGTTGGAACGTTCACCTAATTGGACTGCTAAGCTATCTTATTTGATACCAGCGTTTAGGAAGCTACCCGCTAGTAGTTTGGTGGATGCTGAACTGTACTCAACCGGTGGTAGGCGGTTTATACCGTCACTATTTGCACGTAAACGTAAGGTTGATCCTATAATTTACGTGTTTGATGTGATATTCTGGGAGGGTGAATTCGTTGGTAACCACAAATTACGTGAAAGGAAGGCCCTACTTGAGACAATAAGCTGGAGCCCACCGGTTCAGGTTCTGCGATACGATAGGATAAGCGATATACGTGAACATTGGGAGACAGTTATCAAAAGTGGTGGTGAAGGGCTTGTACTCAAGTATCTCGAATCTATCTATGAGGTAGGGCGTGACGGCCCGATAGCAACCCAGTACTGGAGGAAAATCAAACGAGGGTTATATATAGAAAGATAGGATGAAAGTACTTGTAGTAGGTGGTGGCGGTAGGGAGCATGCACTTGGTTGGAAATTAGCACAAAGTACGTTGGTGGATGAACTGTTCTTTGCACCCGGTAACGCAGGTACTGAACTTATAGGTGAGAATATACCCATCAACGCAGAGGATGTAGAGGGTATCATCAAGTTTGCCAAGAATGTTGATCTTGTTGTGGTAGGACCTGAGAATCCACTCGCTATAGGTATGATAAATGAGCTACCGCCGGGAAAGGGGTTTGGGCCCACACGTGAAGCTACGAATATCGAATCTGATAAGGCGTTTGCTAAAGAGGTGATGAAAAAGGTCAACGTCCCCACAGCAAGATTTAAGATATTTACAAATTACGGGTTGGCGAAATCGTATCTTGAAACTATAAATTACCCACAGGTGATCAAAGCGTCAGGGCTTGCTGCTGGCAAGGGTAGCTTCGTTGTTAAGACTAAAGAGCAAGCACTTGAGGTATTACATGATTTGATGGTCAACCGTACGTTGGGTGACGCTGGTAGTAAGGTGGTGATAGAGGAATATCTTGAGGGTGAAGAAGTCTCGCTCCTGGTGTTTGTTGATGGCAAAGATTTAGCACCGTTGATCCCGTCACAAGATCATAAACAGATATACGATGGCGATAAAGGACCCAATACAGGTGGTATGGGTGCATATGCACCGGTACCGTTTTTGGATAAGGATGAGATCGAGAATATCCTCGAACGCATATTTAACCCCACAATATGGCAGCTGAAACGTGAAGGTGTCATATACAGAGGTGTCCTATATGCGGGGTTGATGTTAACAGATGAGGGACCGAAAGTGCTCGAATTCAATGCAAGATTTGGTGACCCTGAAACACAGGCGATATTACCGCTACTGGGATCGGATCTTATAGAACTTATACTTGCGACAATAGATGGTGAGCTGGCAAATGTGAGATTGAAATGGCAACCCGGTACAGCAGTCTGTGTGGTACTTGCATCGAAAGGCTACCCTGGCAAATACGAGAAAGGTAAGGAGATAGTGGGGTTGGATGATGTCAAAAATGTAATAGTATTTCACGCAGGTACAAGACGTGAAGATGATCGCATAGTGACAGCTGGTGGTAGGGTATTGAATACCAAAGATACAGTTTGATGGCGTATATTATCGTAGCGATATAGGGTGGCATGGACTTAGGTACTTGGGTAAATGGTGATTAAAGTTGGGTGTTGTGGGTTCCCCCTCTCACGTAAGCAGTATTACGAGATATTTAAAGTGGTAGAAGTGCAACAAACGTTCTACGATGGGTTTGAGTTCACGATAAAGGCATGGCAGTTGATCACACATACACCGAGTAGCCCCACATATCGTAAGCTGAAACGTACCAGTATCGATACGGGTAAAGCTGAGCTGTACGGTAATTTCAAACTTACAGCTGAGGTACTACATGCGTGGGAGGTGACAAGGGAAGCTGCAAATATATTAAAAGTATATTAAAAGCTAAGGTGATAGTGTTTCAGTCACCGGCAGCGTTCCAACCTACGGATGAGAACAAAGACAACCTGCGTAGGTTTTTCGACAGGATACGTTGGGAGCCACGTGGTAAGTGGCAACCTGATGAAATACGTGAGCTATGTGAGGAGTTGGGTGTGGTGGATTGCGTTGATCCGTTCAAACGCCAAAAGACAGTGGGTGAGATTACATACTATAGGTTGCACGGCAAAGGTGGGTATCGATACCAGTATACCGACGAGGAGCTTACAACCCTAAAGACATGGCTAAAGGAAGGTGTAAACTATATGATGGGAGAAAAAGCAATATGAAGGACCGTCTCATCTCTTCACGTATGTGCCACGGATTGGATCTTTTGCCAGCTCCACACGGTTATCTGTGATCTCGGCGAAACTCTTAAGTAATGCCAACCTCAGTGCTATCACGGCAGTCATGAACTCACCCCCTGATAGGTTCATATCTTCGCGTACACGTTGTACACCGTTAACGTAATCAACTAACCTTATCGAGTATCCTTCATCCCATTCCAGCTCCTCATCTGTGTCGCTGATCGCCTGGTAGATGTGGTTGGCTTCGACACTTATACGGGTGCGTAGTTTATGTGATAGACGTTCACCTATCTTGTTGAATATGCGCTCCCTTATGAATTGCAACAACTCAAGGGTATGATGCCACTCATCTCTTTCGGATTTGAGCTGTTCCAGCTTCGTCTTCTTAGATTCAAGATTGATGATATCAGCTTCCAGTGATTTCAGGTTAGTTTCGTAAATCTCGATCTCACGTTCATGAGCTTTATAATCTGCTTTCAATCTCTCCAGCTGTTTGCGTTTCTCGCTATGTTTTACCTCATCGTACCGACGCTTCATAGCTTCAAGTTGTTTAGTATGTGCCCCTATTCTAGCTTTAACCTCAGATAGCTGGTGTTCAAGCTTATCGATATGTGCGTTAACTTCACTTTCGCGGTCGGCAAACTTCATCAGCTTCATGTACTCCTCGAAGCTGGGTTTAAGTTTTTCGCTTTCTTCTGTTAGCTCCTGCAGCCTCCTTTGCAGTTTGTCAAACTTACTCAGCTTATCAGCTAACTCGTTACGCTCTTCATTGATTAGGTTGAGTTTAAGTTGTAGTTCATCGATCCTTTGCTCAACCTGTGAGAGTGTATCACGTTTCGTATGGAGTTCAGTTAGTACTTTATCCCTACGTTCATTCAGTAGGTCAAACTTCTTCAGCTGTAGCTTCAGATCATCTAACTTACCCACCTGCGGTTCGAGTTGTTCGATCTCCTCCTTCAATTTAGTAATTTCTGCATGTAACTGCTCCTTTTTCTCAGTTAAATCCACACTATCAGCTATTGGACATGCTTCGTTAAATATTGGGCATATACCTGAACGGAGTTTATCCTCTCCCTCAACTGTGAACCGCAACCTCTCCTCCAGCGTGACCTTGGCTGATTTTAGAGCCTCCAACCGCTTCTGTAGCTGCGTAAGCTGTGTAAGTGAGTGTTCAATTTCATCTTTACGGGAGAGCTCGCCTTCCAGCTGCTGTTTTTCCTGGTTGAGCAAATCTATATCTTTCTTAAGGCCGTCTACGTCCTTAGTTAACCCCTTTATTTCAGTCGCGAGCTCCACCTGTTGACGTTCGTATTCGGTTAATTTCTGTGTGAGCTTGTCCCTTTCCTGTAACGAGCGGTTTAACTCCTCCATTGACCTCTCTATCTCACGATAGCGTTCATAATAAGGGTGTAGCTTCTCCATTTGTGTACGTGCTTCTGTGATAACCATTTTATCTTGACGATATTTCTGTAACTCACTGTTGATTGCTTTTAGGTTGCCCTCCTCGTGTTTGATAGATAGTTCCAGCTCATGGATTGAGTTTTTGAGCTGATCGAGTTCACTCACTTCTTGGGTAAGCTTGTCGCTCTCTTTACGTAGTTGCTGGAGCATCTGCTTGCCATGGTTTATTTTGTTGAGCACCTCCTGATACTCTCGATGCTTGCTTTCCAGCTCACCATCTATGTTACCGAAATCCGCTATACGGTTGGTGAGCTCATCTATTTTGCTCTTTATTAGGCTTGCATGTCGCTGTGTAGCCTTAAATGCTTCACGGAATCCACTTATACCGAGTATCTTCTCGAAGCTATCGATACGCTCCTTGCCGGATTCGTTGAATGGATAAAGAAACCTACCCTGAAATGGTCCAATGACATACTCAAACTCCTTATCCAACGCACGTGTGGGATCGATCCCCAATAGCTCCTTAACGATGGCATTTATCTGTTCCTCACGTGTCTCCTTTTCAGACCAATTACCGAAACTGTACTCGTAAAGTATGCGATGACCGCTCGGCAAGAACCGTCGTAGCTTGTATTCCTTGCCATCTTTACCGACAAAGACGATGTTTATCTCACCTTTCTTTGTACCAAACGCTAAGAAGTTCTTGATATTACCCACGAACTTCTTAGCTGGTACATCGAACATCGTATAAGCTATGGATTCAAATATTGTGGATTTACCTACACCGTTAGCCCCACATATAACCTGTATGCCACTACCAAAGTTTAAGCTGATCTCCCTTATAGATTTGATGTTCTTTATCTCTATACTCTTTAAGTACATTGCTATCCTTTCTTAGTTCCTCTATAATTTCGGTTTCACTTATGGTTTCGTTGAGTGTAAGCTGTTTGAGTTTAAGCACAATGTCTGTCAATTTATCCTTTAAATGCCGATATTCAGGTGACTCATCTATCATCGCCTGTATTGTATCACATATAAGTTGGTGTAATGGTAGTTCTTCACCTTCTGTATCACTGAACGTAGTGACTTCCATCCTTATATGTGTGCTCATAGGGGTGAACCTGTCGTCTATCAGTTTTTTGAGTCGCTCCCTTTTGATCTCTGATGGATGTAAGCCTAACCTCCCCTGTAGAGTAACCTGCAGGAGTGCATCTTTTGTGGGTGCAACCTGTGTCACCTTATCCAACACCTTGGTCTCTACATCTTCTATGAGGTTTGCACCTGTTAGGTTGACAAAAACCTGATACATGGGGC
>NMUJ01000061.1 GCA_002256535.1 Caldifarciminota bacterium 4484_18 | reverse complement strand
AGATTCCTTATGAAGTAATCCACAGAATCTGGTCGATACCAAGATCCATTGTAAGAGATATAAATGTTACGGCCAACCGAGGCCGCATAAGCACGTACGCTGTCAACAATTTGATACCAGAACAGCTGTTTGGTACGAAATTGGGTGAACGAAGCTTCACGAAGCCGCTCTATCTGATCCAATATTTCCGGATCGTCACGAAAATAGATTCTCAGCAACTTGTAATATTTCCCCGGGAACCATATAAGGAAGAACGGATTTGGTGGATTGAGTGCATTCGCTACCGTAAGCTTACCACCAAACGGGTTCTTTGTCCAACCATGATATCTAAGGTACTTACGATAGTTGCCATCCGGACATTGCCCGGTATCGGATAGCTCCACAAGCATCAGCGATTCCCAGCGTGTATCAGTAGGTGTCCATCCCGAGTCTATGTAGAATCGCTCGAGTACAAATTGCCTGAACCCATATCCATAAGCCTGAAACTCAGCCACATATACAATGCTATCGGTGGATTCAAGCCTTAACTTTGATGTCCAAACCATATCCACAAGGAACGACCGTATCGAGTCACTGTTATCATTTACTGAGATAGGTGGTGTGAAATCCTGCCACGAAGTGCCATCCCAATAACGGATGCGAAAATATGTTAATACATGTGAGCTTGGAAACATCAAATAGAGTTGTTTAACCCTACGTTGACGCCCAAAGTTTATTTCAAGCCAATGTGTGTCACCCACAGCAGAATGCCATACGGTGGATGGGTTACCGTCGAACGCATTTTGTGCCGAATCCGAATTCGTGCTTGCCGAAGCTGTTGGATAAAACCATACCATAGGGTTGACTTCATCCGAAGTACAGACGAGCGAAACCCTCGTACATAGGTTTGCCGTCCCTAACGCATAATCATCATACCCGTCGTTGGGATTCTCCTCCGATGCTACAGTGGTATCCATACCGAAACGGTATGCACCACTTATCTCATCGAACTCCAACGCGTTTGCACCCGCATCTATCTGTTCATACGCCCACCATAGGCAATAGGTGAGCCAATTCTCGTTTGCGATCGAGGCATGGCTTGTCACACTATGACCGGTGATGTTAGGTATGTAGTAGATTGTATCGTCCGCATTGCGGGTAGTAAAGTCATGATAAATAGCAGTAGGTATAGAGTAAGGTGGCACATCATCCTCCGGGTGTGCACACGGCCACCCCGCATGGGGTACTAAGTTAGCACATTGGACACCACCCTCAAGTAACGCTCCATGTGCGTTGACTGTATCAGCGACCCAACTTACTTCCGGAAATCTATTGTATGGTATAGCACTGTATTTGAACCACCCACGTTTCATGAACTGTGGTTCAAAATACAATGCAAGCGTCACAAGCGTATCTCTACCGCTACCTAAGCCACCTCCGAATGTCCACACAAGTGCATCATTTAAGTTATTAACTCCCTGTACCGTAACCGTTAACACGGTTAGGTTAGCTATGACGAAAAGGTCTTTCAGTCGCATCTTTTAAAGGTTAACAAGATTGCGTTTGTGTAAATTCATTTACCCCATCATGGTTTAGACGTAAGGTTAGGTCAGAAAGTCGACTCTGCTAAATTCCAACTTACAGCATCGACCTTTCGACTTTCACCCTATACCTGTACGTTGACTGTGATGTCCATCACATAACTTAAATGAATGGGTAAAATAGTTATCATCATGGGATCGAAAAAGGACCTACCCCATGCTGATAAGATAGCCAATAAGGTACGTGAGTTTGGTGTCGAATGTACACTACGTGTAGCGTCTGCACATAAGACACCCGAGCAGGTATTAGATATACTACGAGAGTACGAACATGCAAACGTTGTGTATATCACTGTCGCAGGTAAAAGCGATGCATTGAGTGGGCTCGTTGATGCCAACACCACACAACCGGTGATTGCATGTCCACCACCAAGCGATAAGTTTGCAACCGTCGACATATTCTCAATACTACGTATGCCGACAGGTGTCACCCCTATGGTGGTGCTCAACCCCGAAAACGCCGCTATAGCAGCAATCAAGGTGTTAGGTGTGGTAGACACCGGGTTAAGGGATAAGATCAAAAAGTATCAACATACTCAGAAAGAAGCGCTCAAACGTGCAGATACCGAGTTGAAGTAGGTTGACTATAAGTGATTGACACTATAATGATACCATCGAAAAAGGCAACCCATTACCTATAGAGCTCAACGGTGCAGTCATCTACTACGCAGGGCCAGCACCTGCACCACCAGGTTATCCGATTGGTTCGATAGGACCGACCACCAGCTACCGTATGGATAAGTTTACCCCCCAACTACATGCATTGGGTGTAAAAGCCACAATAGGTAAGGGTGAACGCAGCGATGCAGTCAAACACGCACTCAAAACTTACAAAGCAGTCTACCTTGTAGCTGCCGGCGGTGTAGCTGCATTGCTTGCAAAGCGTGTCAAACGTGCCGAAGTTATCGCATACGAGGATTTGGGCCCCGAAGCTATAAGGTTGTTGGAGGTGGATGAATTTCCATGCTTTGTCGCATACGATATGCATGGTGGCGATATATTCGTACAGGGGGTGACACAGTACGCACGAAAGTGATCATCGGTGAGCAGTAATGTTCCACTATCGGGGTGATGAGCTATGGGTAGAAAACGTACCGATTAGTAAACTTGTAAATAAGCTAACCTCACATCATAGCGTATTCGTTGAAGGCCAACCCTAACTATCACATAATAAGGTTGATGCTACCAGCCTGTGGTGCAGACGTTGTATCCAAGGGTGAGCTATTTCGTGCGTTACTTGCAGGTGTTGACCCCCAGAAGATCGTTTATGCAGGTGTAGGTAAACGGTACGACGAAATCCGCTACGCACTCGAAAACCGTATACTTATGTTGAATGTCGAATCAGCACAGGAATTACAAGCGATCGAAGCTATAGCTACTGAGATGCAGGTAACCGCGGGTGTGGGGATAAGGGTCAACCCCAACATTAAGGTAGCCTTAACCTACTCGGTATACATGTGCATCTGGGGTCGGAGATTACGGAGGTTGAACCCTTCCGTGTGTTAGTGGACAAAATGTACGAGTACTATATGAAGCTCAGAACCGAGTATAATTATACCGTTAAGTACATCAACCTTGGTGGCGGTTGGGGTAAATCCTGGGAGGAGTTTCCGATCGATGAGCTGGGCAACCTAATCCACAAGAAATTGTGTAAATTACCGGTCACCATAATTGTGGAACCGGGGCGGTTCATTGTGGGCCCCTCAGGCGTACTCGTTACACGTGTATTGTATCGTAAAGGTAAATTTGTAATCGTCGATACAGGTATGAGCGAATTCATAAGACCATCACTGTATGGTAGTGAGCATCCAATACGTGAGGTGAAACATAAATCCGGTCCAGAAGGGACATTCGATGTTGTCGGCCCTTTATGTGAGGGTGGTGTGAGGGTGGCGATCTCACTGCACATAATGTGCGATTGCATGATCCACAACCTGGTGATATACTTGCTATCATGGGTACAGGAATTCAAGGCCAAAAGTAGCAGAAGTGCTGGTGGATGGCGATAGGGCGTTCATCATCCGTGAACCAGAGACACTCGAAGATTTAGTGGTTAAAGAAACATGGCATCCAATCGCATAGTGTACCAGAAAACAATAGCGGATGAGATCGTACTCACAGGTGTAGGCGTACATAATGGTCGACCTGCAACGGTGAGATTAAAACCTGCCCCACCGAATACCGGTAGAATATTTGTATATAAAGGGGTGGAGATACCCGCAACCTTATACCATGTCGTTGATGCCCCATATCGTACAGCGGTGGGTTGCAACAACGTAGTATGCGCTTCTCGGTGTGGGGGTAACCAATATATACATAATAGTTGAGGGAGGGTCAGAGATACCGTTCTTCGATGGCAGTGCTAAGATATGGGTGGATGCGCTACAAAAAGTTGGCATAAAGGAGCAACCCCACCTGTATCCGATTTGTGAACTACCTACGGGAAGATGGACATTTGGTAGGGGTCCAATAGCTCCTTACATAGTTACATGTGAGAATAAAGAAGGTGAGGGGTTGACGATCGAAATGCAACTCGAATACCCAAAGGAAAAATACACCGATTCATACGTTTACCGCCACCCTGGTGGCTACACTACGGAGATAGCGGGTGCACGTACGTTTACATTTCTGGAGTGGCTACCTGAGCTTATGAAGTATGGACTCATAAAAGGTGGTAACCTCAACACCGCTATAGTCTTACATGAAGGTAGAGTTGCCACCATCGAAGAGATAGAAGAGTTCATAGGGCTTAAAATTGATAGCATTCCACCCAACTACGGGCAGATCATGCCACACGAACCTGCACGCCATAAAATACTGGATTTTATGGGCGATCTGGCACTATTGCCGTATGGATTCATCGGCCATATTACGCTTCATGCTACCGGGCATAAACAGCATCATAAATTTCTGCGTGAGATAGCGAACAACATAGGGTACGTATAGGGAATATATCGTAGTGCAACCGCTTGATTATTTTCAGCTTAGGAGTGTTTTCTACGGAAATACTCTTTCGCTAACTCCCTAATGAGTTCGGATCGCCTCTCAGCCAGCAATATGTACTCTATCAGTATCGTTATGGAGGTGAAGAATATTAACACACCGCCTATACCTCCCAGTATGTTGCCAATCTTCGTACATCGTTGGCAACATCCTCTTCTATCAACGTGTAGGCGGTTTCCTCGCTCTCTTTCTTGCTCATGGTGGTTTTGCGTTCGATAATCTTTGCCAACCTATGTATGAAATCGACAAACGCCTCCTCCTTTAGGGTTTCTTCGATGAGCGACTTTATATCACGCCCGTACTTACCCTCCAAGCTGATTTTCTCCATCAAGCTATCGATGAAAGCCTGTCGAAACTTATCGAAATGCGCTTCCTTTAGGATTTCCTTACCTTTCTTATCAACCTCCATTGTCACCAATTGAAAGTTGTTCCCTAACTATTCAATAAACCTTTAGCTGCTTTAAAAATAACGTAACCCCATACATGTCAACAGCTAACCTTCGCTGAACACTCACATTGTGAATGTGTTGGGTTGACTCCCTGGTGGATACCTTATAATAGGATACCTCAGATAAGGAGGTGATATGGCAACCGACTATTTCGTACATCCCAGCGCAGTGGTCGACCCCGGTGCCAAGATAGGCAAAGGTACAAAGATATGGCATTTCTCACACATAATGGGAGGTGCTGAGATAGGTGAAAACTGTGTGATTGGTCAGAACTGTTTTGTTGGTGCACGTGCTAAGCTGGGCAATAACGTCAAGCTACAGAATAACGTATCGGTTTATGATCTTGTCACCCTTGAAGATGGTGTATTCGTCGGTCCATCGGCTGTGTTCACGAACGATCTCAACCCACGTGCCCCGTATCCCAAAGGTGGTAAGTGGCTACCTACACTTGTGAAGAAAGGTGCCACCATAGGGGCAAATGCTACGGTATTGTCGAACCTAACCATCGGCAAATGGGCGTTCATAGGTGCAGGTGCTGTTGTCACACGTGACGTACCTGACTATGCGTTGGTGGTAGGTGTACCCGCACGTGTGGTGGGTTGGATGTGCGAATGTGGCAACCGCATAGAGTTTGACAATAAAGGTGACGGTAAATGTACAAAATGTCATCGTCGCTACAAGAAAGATGGTGTGAAGGTTGAACTCATAGATACTGAAACCGAGTGGCAATATAAATCTAAATAAGGATAATCTCGACAATAAACAGCAGGCACGCAGCTATCAATAACCAACGTGTGAGCGTCCTAAATTGTGCATGTTTGCCGATGTTCAACTCGGTAGATCTACTCTGGGGATTGTAATTTACTGAAAAATAGTATTTAAACTCGCCATCCTGTGATCTAACCACATAATTGCCGGGTGATTCAGGTACCCACTTTATGTACCATCTACCATCAGCTTGGGTTGGTAGCAATATGGTTTGAAGGTTATCACCTTTAAGCACGTAACCACGACCATCGGGTACTTCGATAGCGATGCGATCACCTACCTTGAAATTATATCGGCCAGACATCTTCGTAAGATAAAGCAACGTCTCATACAATAAGGGTACAAATATGGGTGAATATACCAACCCGGTGTAATCATCCGTCAACAGAAACGGTACCACTATGTTATTACCTACTTCAACCATCAAAGGGGTGCCATCATCCGCATAGATGAGCGGATTGCCACCTTCTACTTGCCAGTAGCGGTTTACGGGTATGGCGATATTTTCGACCTGCACGACCCGAGTTATGGGGTGTGATACAAACTTAGTACCGTATATCTTGATTGTCTTCATACTTGTGATTTCTATTCCCAGTTCACTGTATGAGTGGGGTTGAATCCTGTCACCCAACAGAATAAGTGCGGGCTTGTTCAACTTGATTGGGCTTGTAATGTTCGATAATATAACCACATCCGCGAGTTGGGGTTGCTTGACTATTACAAACATACCACGGGAAGCAACTAATGCTTGGGTGATGAAAAACGTAGCTTCACCCATAATGTACACTTTTATGGAGGGTATCACGTTTACAGTATAGTAGATCGTATTATCCACAGGGGTTGCATCTGGTGGCAACCTAAACGCAAATTGATACATGCCGGGTGTATCCACAACCGTCTGATATTCGTAGCGGTTGAGCTTATGAGCTGATAAGTCGATGTATTGCTTAACTTTGTGGTTACCACAACTGATACTCACAGGTAGCCGCTTATTGGTAGTGGCTCGACAGTTGATATAGAGTTTGATATTACATGGGTTAGCTCTTAACACATAAGAGGGGCCTTCCACACTGTCTATGGATAGCTCGTTATCCAATGCAAATAATCTACCATACACAGGTGTGGGCACCTTGTTAACTGTGGTGATGAGGCAGTTGTAGCTTGTTGGCCAACCTAACCGCTGTCTCCCAATAGGGTGCCATCGTATATGAATCGTCGAGTATAACCACACGTGGGTTACTCACCCTCACTGCTAAGCGTGCGCTTGCAAGTATTATCAGCAGGATGATCAATGTACGTATGACAAGCAACAGTATATCCTTAAGGCGACGCCAGGCTTTTTCACCCTTGATTGCACGCTTGAGTAACTGCACATATGGGAAGGGGTATGGTCTGGCCTGCTTACGATGCCATAGGTGTATGATAAACGGTAAGCTAACAGCTGGTAACAGCCACAAGAATTGTGGTGCAAGGAAGCTCATCTACGTAGGGATAAAAATGGTAATACGATCTTCTCAATAGGCTCATATGTGGGTGTAAACTGATATGCGATTTGGTACTTTAAGCAATTCACCCGATACTCGTCAATCCATGCCTTTAAGAGCCGTTCATAGCTATCCCGTATATCGGTGGGGTTGGCTAAGATCTCGTCGTTAACCTCCAGATCCTTAAATCGCAACCTTTCAGCCGGTAATACAAGCTCATCGTTTGAAATCACATGAAATACCATCATATGGTTATCCTTTGTACGTACTAACTGTAGGCTGGGTAAAACCTGTTCGTGTGGTTGCCATAGGTCAGATATGAGTATGACCACACCTTTGCGGGTAAGGTTGTCACTTACTTTGTGTAATGCTTGGTCAATGTTGGTCTTACCTATGGGTTTGAAACTATCGAGTAACTCAAATATCTTAAACAGCTGTCTACGTGTGGATGATGGTGGTAGCTCGTGCAATACCTTGTCACTGAATAGCAATAGGCCGACCTCATCTTTCTGCTGAATAAGTAGATAGCTCCACAATGCTGCCAATGTAGCTGCATAGTCGAACTTGCGTGGCTCACCATAATCCATGGAGCTACTGACGTCAACCAATATCCATGCGGTGAGGTTGGTCTCCTGTTCAAACAGCTTAACAAAGAACTTATCCGTACGTGCGTAGACTTTCCAATCCACGTATTTGAGTGGGTCGCCAGGATTATAGCTACGATGTTCCTTAAACTCAACCGAAAACCCATGATACGGGCTACGATGTATACCGACGAGCTTACCTTCGACTAACGATTTGACACGGAACTCCATTTTCTTCAGTTTGAATAGGATTTTGGGGTCTATCATCACTATAAGATAAGGCATAATCTGGAGCCTCAATCTCACACCACAATATGGGTTGGTTGACCATATGGTTAGTTTCGGTATTTTACAATGAAATGGTGGTAGGGCGTTTCGATGATGTTGAGTGTGAAGTTGGTAACTGGGTTGGTGCCAAGGATGTATGTATCAGGTGGCTCATCACAGAGGATAAGGGGGCACCCAACTTCCTCATGCGTATGTTTGAGATAGCACCTGGTGGGTACACGCCGCGACATCGTCACGATTATGAGCATGAGGTTTTCATCTTAGAAGGCAACGGCAGGGTATTCTGTGAAGGCAAGGAGTACGAGGTAGCAGCTGGCCATTACCTGCTCATAAAGCCGAACGAGGAACATCAGTTCATCAACACCAGTGATGTGGTGTGGCGCTTCTTGTGTTTGATACCCAGAAAGTGATCTATGCGGTTATGTATTGTAAGGGTACCAGTTGCTGACCTACGTAAGGAGCCCAGCCATCAGACCGAACGTGTCAGTCAGGCATTATTAAACGAGATTGCGGAAATACTGAGAGAGGAAGCTGATTGGTTGCTGGTGAAGCTCAACCGTGACGGATATGAGGGTTGGATATACAAACCACATGTGGTTGAAACCCGTGTAGAGAGGACGTTCGATCACGTGGTGGTGGTACCAATCGTATCGGTATTTGTATCACCTTATGCACCGTTCCCTATGATGCGATTATCGTTTAACACAAGGGTACGACTTATCGAGACTTTGGGTTTGATTGCTCCGGGTTTGTACAGACATTGTACGATTTCTTTGGGGTAAAATTACCAAGAGACACCGATCAGATGCTCAACGTAGGTACGGAGCTCAAACGTGAGGAGCTGGAGTTGGGTGATCTCGTCTTCTTCACACGTCATGTGGGGATATACGGTGGAGGTGGTGAGTTCATACACTCCAGCCGTACACAGGGTGGTGTGTATCTGAGTAGTTTCGACCCACATTCACCACATTATAATGAGAGGTTGGCGAACGATTTTGTG
>NMUJ01000060.1 GCA_002256535.1 Caldifarciminota bacterium 4484_18 | reverse complement strand
TCTTCATTTGTACCATCCCAGTAGACTCTATAGGTACCTGCTTTTTGCAATTCGTTTACCAATACTTTCATCACTTCACCGGCAATATTATATATGGTCAAAGTAACTCGACTTTTCGTAGGTAGGAAATACTCGATCATTGTATATGTACTGAAAGGATTAGGATAGCTTTCTGATAATTTATAAAACCTTGCCAGTTCTTCACTTATTGTGAGCCGAGTACTTACGAGGTCGTTGATACAGTTTTCATTCACTTGCACTTCTACGAGCTTTATTTTTGTCTCTATAGGAGATGTCTGAGATTTTTTCACATGGAATTTAATTTTAAGGGGTATCCCTTTCTTGATGCTTCTTGCTCCCGCGAGTCCAATTCTCAATATTCCATTCTTTGCACAATGAGACATGAGCCAATCCTTTGTAAGGCTGGTCTTGTTTACACTTATAACTTCTATTATTTGTGGATCGTACTCAATCACTAATCCAAGTGAAAAAGCATTTGCTTCTCCTTCACTAAGCGTGAAAGGTACCTCAATAGTATCTCCTGGTACAGCAAACAATTTATCCGGCATACCGATTATTTCGTTATTTTTAGAGCCTTTGTGTAATGAAGCTATCTGGCCAGCAGCCCAGTTACCAGTGACATCACCATAAAGTATACCTCTATAATTTTCATTTGTATAATCTGTGTTCAAATCTGGGTAACAGATGCTATCAGGTGCATATGTCCAATTTGTAGTGTCAATAGAAAATGCTTCAGGTACAAATTTCCAACTTCCCACAGGGAATGTCACCATTACCTGTGACATCTGCCGCTATTCTCTGGTAGGGGTCGAGTGTCAATGCATTGACATAAAATCTTCTCTATCATCGTCTTCTTTATAAGGTTTCACACAATAATCTAATCCACCTGCAAGATCTTCGAACATATAGTGACCATTTTCGTCTACCCAAATACTGTCAGATGCATTACCCATTAAGTAAACTATAGCGGGGTATATAGTGGCATCGTTAGAATAGTAACATAGGTCTCCTTCAATTTCATACCCTGCGGGCTGTTCAACATTGGGACCCGAATAGGTACCTGTACTCGGTAATGTATCACTCCCACCATAACCATCTGTAAAGTAGAAGTAATAGTTATGGGATCCTACACCCAGCGTAGTCTTATATTCATACCAGCCATTGGAAGCAGATCCACTATAAAGACTCATAGTATGTGGTGAACCATCTATATAAACCCACTTTGTATCAGGAGCATCACCATCTGCGTCATAGTAATGTACAGTATACCTAAACGTATCTTCAGTAGTACCTTCATCAGGAGTTACGTCACCCTCAGAAAGCTCAGGAGGTGTATTTATAAATGGACCTGAATAACTACCCGAGCTCGGTAGCCTAATTTCACAATACCCATCTGAAACGTAAAAGTTAAAACTGTGCGAATGTGAACTTGGCCCAAAGTGGTGTGGACCATATCTATATGTACCGTTAGATGCACTGCCACTGTAAAGCGTCATATTATGTCCTTCCCCATCTATGTAAACTTTTATCACAGAAGGAGCATCACCATCTGCATCGTAGTAATGTACGGAGTAATAGAAATCAGTATCCGGTGTACCTTCATCAGGATCCACGTCAGGATACGTAAGTTCAGGACATGTATTTGTGGTTGGACCCGAGTAGCTACCCGTCTCCGGTAGGCTATCAGTTCCACCACGCCCATCTTCACAATAAAAGTAATAACTGTGTGAATGTGAACCTGGCTCAAAATGGTGTGGACCATATCTATATGTACCGTTAGATGCACTGTCACTGTAAAGCGTCATATCATATCCTTCTCCATCTATGTAAACTTTTATCACAGAAGGGGTATCACCATCTGCATCGTAGTAATCTACATAGTAATAGAAATCAGTATCCGGTGTACCCTCATCAGGTGTCACATAACCATCCGTAAGTTCAGGATCTGTGTTTGGCTGTTCAACATTAGGACCTGGATAGGTACCTGAACTCGGCAACCTATAACTTCCACCATAACCATCTGTAAAGTAGAAGTAGTAATCATGGGATCCTACACCCAGCGTAGTCTCATATTCATACCAGCCATTGGAAGCAGATCCACTATAAAGGATCATAGTATGTGGTGAACCATCTATATAAACCCACTTTGTATCGGGAGCATCACCATCTGCATCATAGTAATGTACAGTATACCTAAACGTATCTTCAGTAGTACCTTCATCAGGAGTTACGTCACCACTTGAGAGTTCAGGATATGTATTTGTGGTTGGACCCGAGTAGCTACCCGAGCTCGGTAACCTATCAGTTCCACCATGACCATCTTCACAATAAAAGTAATAACTGTGTGAATGTGAACCTGGCTCAAAATGGTGTGGACCGTATCTATATGTACCATTAGATGCACTGCCACTGTAAAGTTCCATATCATGTCCTTCTCCATCTATATAAACTTTTATCACAGAAGGAGCATCACCATCTGCATCGTAGTAATGTAGATAGTAATAGAAATCAGTATCCGGTGTACCTTCATCAGGAGTCACATAACCATTCGTAAGTTCAGGATATGTATTTGTGGTTGGACCCGAGTAGCTACCCGAGCTCGGTAACCTATCAGTTCCACCATAATCATCTTCACAGTAAAAATAATAACTGTGTGAATGTGAACCTGGCTCAAAATGGTGTGGACCATATCTATATGTACCGTTAGATGCACTACCACTGTAAAGCGTCATATTATGTCCCTCCCCATCTATATAAACTTTTATCACAGAAGGGGCATCACCATCTGCATCGTAGTAATGTAGATAGTAATAGAAATCAGTATCCGGTGTACCTTCATCAGGTGTCACATCGCCATCCGTAAGTTCGGGATATGTATTTGTGGTTGGACCATAATATGTATCTGTCTCATCTGATCCACCATAACCATCTTCACAGTAGAAATAATAACTGTGTGAATGTGAACCTGACCCAAAATGGTGTGGACCATATCTATATGTACCATTAGACGCACTGCCACTGTAAAGTTCCATATCATATCCCTCTCCATCTATGTAAACTTTTATCACAGAAGGAGCATCACCATCTGCATCGTAGTAATGTACATAGTAATAGAAATCAGTATTCGGTGTACCTTCATCAGGATCCACGTTAGGATACGTAAGTTCAGGATCTGTATTACCTTTAATTTGAAAGCTACCATAACTTCCATCACCTGAAACGAGCGATTTTTCATTTTTAAACATAGGCGTACGTATATTTAAATGTTGTGATCCCCCCTTAACTCCAATGACAAACGTACTATCCTCAGTTACTTCTTTCGTACTTGTTGTTCCCAAAATCATAATTCGAGCAGAAGTGGTCGGTGTAGCGTCCGGCGAGATAGATACCCATACTTCGCCATCGTTTTCGGTGGTAAATTGATAGTCCCATGTACCGGGGCGACCTCCTTCGATTGAGAGATATATGTCTACATAACCCCCTGTATAGCCGTGATTGTCCCACTCAATTACGGCGTATCCCCCAGCACGCCAAACCACATAGCATCCATTTTCGTCATATGGGTCCCCCCATAACCCCATTCCACCACATGGCTCCTCAAGCTTTACATCGAATCCATATCCTCCACCTGGATATACTCTACGAAGATAAGCTTCATCGAGCTCATAAATATCTAGGTAATCGAGTCCCATCCACCATGTATTGTGTATTATTAAATAATCATCATCTGTATATCCTACTATTGTCACAGTGTGTCCCCATTCACCTATAAAATAACCCCAAAGTACAGGACGATTGTTGTTTATTTCGTTTACGATCTCATCCCATGCCCATGGTGGATACCAGTAATAGTTTTGAACCACATCAAAAGAATAACCACACCATTCGTTTGTATATTCTTCAATTCCAGGCTCAACACTATCTGAGCTAGTGCCCCCTGTCTCAACTGTTATCGTAAAAACCGAGCACCATAGCTGCCGCAGTTGGAGTACATCCATAATGCCAATCATAATATGGAACCATTTCATAGTCTGGCATAAAATGATCGCTCTTAGAAAGTGTTTCCCCTCTTTGAAACCGCTTCCATTGTTCTTTTATATGCTCAAGCCATTCCTTATAAGTTGGTTCGTTTATCCTTTTTCTCTCTTTTTCCTTCACTTTGTAGCGAATTTTTTCAAACTCCTCAGCCGTTTTTATCGTAAGACTATAAGGATTGACCATTAGTTTACCCTGGGGAGATACGAATTCAAACCACACTATATAGGGGGCAGCATAATATATTCGTGTAAGTTTTACCTCCGTAGTGTTAAGTACTTTTATAGCCTTATTTTTAGCTCTTTCTCCTCTTGCATAATATACTCCTAACCCTCTGCCATATCGAATAATGGGTGGTTTATCGTATCGTGCAGAAATTAACATTGATGCATAATCTTCAACCATCCATTTATCTTTGGATTCTTCGATTTCATCCAAGATCTGGTCATATGTTGGAAATGATCCTTTTTCTATTGCAAATGTGAACCCATACGCTCTGATGTTTCCATCCATATCGCAGTAAGGTATAGGCGGGCTCATAGCAACTGCTCCCCATAAGGCTTTTGCATTCTGATATGCGATCAGTTTGATAGTATCAAGGGGAACTATATTCTCTCCCTCTATACGAGCGCTGGGTAAACTCAATGAGTTTAAAACGATAGGAAAGACAATCAAAATTACACTTTTTACTACCCTTCTCATTTTGCCTCCCTTTTGTTCAAGAACGTGAAAATTTAAAAACTTAATATCTAAAGGATTAAGAAATTTTTAGCCTTACTTTACCCACCTGTTATTGAATTAATAAGGTAACGTTCAACACAAATACCTAAAGTACTCATTTTCTCTCAAATATTATCATTTCTTATCATCCGCTTCAGATTTTGTACGTATTTATAACATTGTACGTATTTTTGTGAAATTCTGGTCAATATACTGTTTTATCTCATATGCTGTATTATTGTGAACAGGTGCAATCCATACAATAACCTTATATCTTCCTTCTCTCTTTCTCTCTCTCTTTAACAGCTGCATAACTTTATGTATAAACTCATCCAACGAGCTTACCTCAAACTCGTACGTATCAACGGATTGCAATTCACCCCTCATTCTCGTGTTTACGTTTCGTAATCTCCTTTATTGTTTCGCTGTATAGCCTATTGGCTTCCTTTCCGGTTACCAATCTTTGCCATCTCACAAGCTATCTCCAGCAACCTGATACCATTCTTCATAACAGATAGCGGTACATCTATAGCCTGCATCACAGCCTGTTGTAGGGGTTCGGGTTCACCCTTACGTGCGAGCCGCATCGCCTTCATGACAGCATCGAATGCATCCGCATCACGGTCAGCACTTGTAAGGAACTCCATCTTCAGCTGTTGTGCAGTATTGGCAAGCTTCTCAGCAGCCTGCCAAACAGCTTCGTAATCCTTTTTACCAAA
>NMUJ01000059.1:4056-11916 GCA_002256535.1 Caldifarciminota bacterium 4484_18 | reverse complement strand
AGCTCCACAATACTCGATTCCCATATTGTATCCCTATCATCTGTCGATGGCCATAGCTCATGCCATGGATAGTAACCAAGCCATCCACCTATAACTATGGTATCACCCGTGGGTTTGATACCACCCACCCATATAGAGAATGCATCCATATGTTCAGCGCCTGACCCTATCGGATATTCCCAATGGAAATTTGGCCACCAGATGCCGCCATAGAACGATCCATATATACCTATATTTGATATAATCACACGCATCTTACCCGTAGATTGATACTTCCACTGCATGGGATAATCCCCCACCTGTTGTGCTGCCACACCATAGACAAACATAGACACTAACATTACCACCGTCATGTATCGCATCTCCCCTCCTATAGCTTTATCCTAACCCCTAAATTAACTCTCCGTGGCCCACTATATGCATTGGGTTCCATCATCTTCAATATCTCACGCCACGACCATATCGTATGTGCCCTACCATCAGCATCACCATACTGATACGGTTTGCCCGTCCATCCATTTATCTTATACCTATCCACTGCGTTACGTTGATCCAGTAGATTCATGATATTGCTGTAGAGCTCCACCACCGTACGACCGATATTGAACTCCTTCCTGATTTTCACATCAATGTAAGATACCCATGGCAACCTACCCGTATTCTCAGCAATCGATGGGTTAACACCTTCTGGTGTATACGGTAATCCAGAATACAGTTGCGCTAATATGTTGATACCCCATCGATCGAACGGCAACACCAAACGTTCTCCTTTATCCACCCATGTAGATAGATTCAGTATGAACGAATGCCTTCTATCCCAATCAAGGAAATGTTCACGTACAGGTACGGTACCACCTCCCCATATACGGTAGCATTCCATGAACGCACTCGATGCATAGCCGGTTGCCCACTGATAAGTATACACGAATTCACCCGACCAGGGTAGTCAAACATATCCTTGTTGTAAAGCTTAACATACACTGCTATGTCAGGCGCAAATTGGTGTGCAATCCCAAACTCATATGCAACCGTACGTTGTGGCTTAAGGTTGGGGTTACCCACCCATGTACCTGTGAACGGATCCCTGTACAGGAACTGCAGCTCCGGCATCTGATTGAAATGCCCATACGCAAAGTACAGCGAAGTACGTTCACTTATGGGGAAAGACACACCCAACCTCGGACTTATTATGAACCTGTGATGTTCGATCTTCTCAATTTCGAGATCCGTAATTCGCTCCCACTCATGTATCCATGCAGTATCGTCAACTGTAGGGCCAGGATCGAAGTAGTCCACCCTCACACCTGTATTGATGACCAGCCCCTCAAACTCCATCTTATCCTGCACATAAGCAGCCGCTTTCTTGGGATATCCAGTAAACACCCACCTGTATAACCCATACTCAGGGTATGGGCCTGGCACATCACGTCCTTCATAGTAGAACGGTGTTGTATATTGCAGATCGACAAAGCTCACATCATAGTAGTTATACTCAACCCCTGTCTTCAAAAAGTGATTCCTATGTACCTGAGACGATAGATCCCATTTCACCGTAAGTGTTAAATTATGATCCTCACGGTAGCGTGACTGTGCACCTGTATCGACAAACCCGTCACCGTTTATGTCCCAACCCCATGGCTCACCCACATACTGAGTATCGACCTTCGGTATACTATCCAGTATAAGCAATGTCTCTACATAGCTTGTCTCAGGCATCACCACATTACGTATGTTTATACCAATCGTATCGTACACCCATTCCGTTGTATCATACTCCCAATGATAATATTCCGGCGGTAACCTAAACTTCCAGAAACACCCATGTCCAATCAAACCAGTACCAGTACCCCCATGCACGTCTGAACCCAACGTTAAATTTAAGGTTAGGTGAAACCTCATACGTAAGCTTAGTGTTGAAATTGAAGTGGTTGTACTGCCTCTCGTATATCTTCCACCCAGGTAATATCTCCACACGCTTCTCGCGTTTCCTCTTATCTACATACGAGCCATCGCGTAACCTACCGCTACCTGATACAAAGTATCGTAAATCCTTATTCCCAAACATAGGGCCACCTACTGCAAACGCCAGGTAATCCATGTTTTCCGAATATTTATTCGTATATCCAGCAGCTAATGGGCTCGGAAACTCCGGATGTACCCGCGGTAAGATCCTATCGGTCTTATACTCAAGTTCGATTGATGGCTTTGTACCTCCCTCTCTGGTTACAATGTTTACAACACCGGATTGCGCTTCACCATATTCCGCACTGAACCCACCAGTTAAAACTTCCATCTCCTTCACTGATACAACAGTGAGGACGAAAGCCGCCCTACCACCATATACGGGGTTACGTATAGGTAAGCCATCCATGGTATAGAGTGCTTCTTCACTGCGACCACCACGAAAATGGCCATCGACTACACCAGGTTGTAACTCCACCACACGTGTAAATGTTTCAATATTTGGTATACTTTCGATATCCTCTTTTGTCACATATCGTGTACTCGATGTCATATCCGGTATGACCAATGGACGTTTGGCTACAACTACAATTGGACGCTCAATCTCAATAGGAGTGGGTGTAAGCTTAAAATCCACCTTTGTCGTCAAATCTATCGCCACATGTATGTTTTTACGAACCTCTGGCCTATATCCCATCATCGTAACCTTTATATCGTAGTAACCTGGCAGCACCTTCAGAATGTGGTAGTATCCATCCTTATCAGTAGCTGCTCCATAGTTTGTACCTATAAGTATGACGTTTGCACCCTCAAGTGGCTTACCAGTCACTATATCGATAACCCTACCCATAACCTTACCATAAACACCTGCCATCAACGTTACAGGCAGTATTAACATAGTTATAGCTAAAATGGCAATATAGCGTCCCATTGGCCCTCCTTTCACAAAATGTTCATTTTTGTTAAGATATATCTCACCAATTCTCTCGCATCTTCTTCATAAAGGTATAGCAATGGAAAAGTAGTTGTCACCACCTTATATGTGACACCATCGTAATAAGTACATACGACCTTACCTACTAATGTGGTATCACTTCGTGGCACATACGTAAGTAATGGCAAAGTAAACGCCCTTCCTGTGAGTCCGTATACGCATGCGACACCATCCCATCTCCACGGTACCCCCGGTAATCTCGACGTATCCACCATCACCGTTGGGCAACCTTCATGACCCTCACCACCTATAAATTGTGGCTCCGATATCTCCTCAACTTCTTCTATATGCATATAGTCGAATCCAAACCCACCCGAATCGAACTGAGCTTCCTCCACACCATACACAGCTGACCAGCCACTTATCCATAGGTTACCACCAAGATCCAGATACTGGCTGATGATAGACTTAATCTCACCATTACGTGCAGTCCAGAACCGGTATGATCGGCTGCCCATCATCTTGTCACGATACCAGAATATCACCCTATAGTGTGCAACCGTATCGATAAAACTCCCTGTATATGTACGGAAGTTGATCATGTCATAGTTACCAACCCCTACTACCGAATCGAACAACGATATGTAGAAATCTTCCGTATTTGACGGCTCACCACCTGGTTCTGCGCTCTGTTCCTCATACACCACAAGTAATGGCCTATCGAACTTCACCTCCACCAACCGCACATGTATCTTGGCAGGTGTCGTATCTTGGATATACAAGTTATCACGTGCCATCACCTCGATAACATGCCAGCCATCAAGTGGCCCCCTAAATGCTACGGGGTTTATGTACACGGAAGTATCCCTTGTCCATGGTGACCATTCCAAGCTATCCACACGCCACCTGTAATCTCGTACCTCGCCGTCGGGATCTTCACCCTGCCAGCTCACCAGCACACCCCGCCACGTAGGTGTAGTATTCGCACGTACAAGCAAGCTATCCCCGTCTGCAGGGTAGAGGATGTAAGTTTCAGGTAATTTATTTGCAAACGTCCAGAACCTTTTCACTGCAGGCGTAGGATCTACCGCACCTTCGTTATCGATGGCAGCAACCTCAAATATCTGTAGGTTAGATGCGATAGTATCGCCATCGACCACCCTATCTGCATCGGATGACTCAAACGGTATCTCCACCTGAGTAGCTGTCGTCTCTATCCATGCATCGCGTGCCGGAAAATAGTAAGTATCTCCCCTTGTCACGTGGACAGTACGATACCGATATCGGTATTTAACCACGAAACCATCCTCATCGTCACCATCCCATGACAACGTCTGTAGTGGCAGGTATACAGATAATGAATCACCTTTGGTATAGGAGTGAAGCGAATCGTTCTCGAGTGGCACGTTCGCCAATTTAGTGTCGGGTGGCTTATTGGGATGCTTTTCACCTATTTTACCCTTACGACAATCAGTACCTAACACAACTAACAAGATAGTCATAATCCCTATGCTATACTTAAAGGTTGGCCTCATCTTAACTCCTTTCATCTTCTTTTAATCTCTTTCACCTCTACCGTTGGGTTGAGCTCGTAATGGTCCAACACCCTAACAACAGAATTTTCGATATCAAAGTATAGGTACAAATCATAATATGTACCTTCTTCAACGTTGAGCTCAAACTCAGCCTCTGCTACGGATGAAACTCCACCAAAAATATCATAGGTATAGCCATGATACCTAAACGTATACGGATGTGATACTATTACTGTATCGAGCACGGTATCCACCACCATATCCGTTGTATCTATGTAAAACGTATCATATACGATGCTATCACGTATCACGAACGTCGTCTCATTTGTCACTGTATCTATTACATACGATGTATCACTTATTATTGTATCGATAACCGCTACTGTATCTAAGGTATAAGATGTATCAATCTGCAAAGTGAGCGTGGTCTCTTCAAGTGCTTCAGGTCGCATTGTAAGCTTTATCTGTATGAATTTATCCGCAGGTAGGTCCGTCTCCCCCAGATAGTGGGCTATAAACTCATTCTCTACAGTATCCCAAGCAAGTACATTAACGATACGTGTGGTATCGTACCACTTATCCGGTGTATAGTATACCATCACCCGGCTTGATATTAAGCGAATCTACATCACCCTTACCCTCTATCCACACCCGCAAGTAGGCAGGTTTCGGTGATGGTGGCATCCCTGTACAATAAACACATATTAGTACTATAAGGATGGTAGCCCTCGTAATCCATTTCGTCATTGCACCTCCTACTTTTAGAGTAAATTTAAACCGCCCCCACTTATGTCAACCATTGAATATCGTCCAATCTATCTTAATTTTAAATGATGACATACAACGAGGCGTACACTTACGCAGCTAAGATATTGAGCATCGTATTATCAGGTGATATCAAAGATGAGCTAAAAATCTGCTTCGAAGAGTATCTTAAAATACCCACGTGGAGGGTTACAACCTATCCCGACCACAGGCTATCACGTGATGAAGCTTCTAAGCTATTAGATTACTTAGCACGCCGTGCAAGACGTGAACCCTGGCAATATATTGTCGGTAAATCATATTTTATGGGGTTAGAATTCCAAGTCGATAAGACCGTCTTCATACCACGACCGGAAACCGAAGACCTTGTAACTTACACATACATAATGGTACGTAAATTCAACTTCAAATCTATCTGGGATGTAGGTACAGGCTGTGGTGCCATCGCCATAGCATTGAAAAGGATGTTACCCGATGTTGCAGTCTATGCCTCTGATATCATATCGTTGAGATTGGCACGTCGTAACGCCAGCAATATAGGGGTAAAGGTTCATTTCAAACGTGGCAACCTACTCGATGCGTTTGCTGAACTTAAAGTTGACACTATCGCCTCCAACCCACCCTACATCCCCAGCACAAGATATTGGGATCTACCCCCAGAAGTATTGTACGAACCACGTACCAGCTACGATGGCGGTACCGATGGTTTAGAAGTTATCAAACAGCTGATACCTCAAACTGTATCACATCTCACACCGCATGGCGTGCTGTTGATTGAGCTCGATTCAACACAATCCGATAGAGTGTTAGAGTTAGCCCATCAATATTACCCTCATGCATGTATACTTAAGGATACATTTGGTAAACCACGCTTTTTGGTCACTTCTAAAAGAGATATCACCCTCTATCCATGGGAGACACTACGTGATAGGTTTATGGTAGGTTTATCTTAGCTTCACCATCTTATGTACGAGCTGTATGCTGTCGATATCCATTATGTAGAAGTATACCCCAGGCGGTACTTCCTTACCTGTAGTAGATGTACCATCCCAATATATAGTGTGCAGCCCTGACCCCACCGTGTATGCCCTCACAATCCTACCGGTTACATCGTATATTGTGAGCTTACCAACTTTACCATTCGGTATCACACATTTGATAGTAGTCCCGTGTATGAATGGATTAGGATAGTTCTGGAGTAACTCTAGCTTATCGAGAGCGATCTCTTCCACACCCGTAAGCTCAACTATCGCTTGCTGCATGAACCGTTTTGCACTATCCTCTTCCATGTAGTATAGCGGGAACCCCAACAGTATAACCTTATGTGGCCCACCAGTATACTCAATACCACAGATTTTACCATCAAACGCTGTATCTCCAGATGCTGAATTAAACATGTATATTGGTTGTGCACCCACAGTTGTGAACACATCTATATACTTCATACTACCGTGCCATGTGGATAACACCTTGGAGGAATCAACTCTAAGATCCGGATATCCCGCACATCCATCAGCACCTACGAAATCAGCTTGCCTTGACTCATCAGCTGCTGCTATCTTGAAATAATCGTACACGAAATCACCGGGCTAGCTCATCCACCACCTCATGTAGATGCGGTGCCGCATAGTCATCAGCATACCAGATTATGATACCATATATCCCACAATCGTAAATTGTTGGCATACCATCGCTATCGATATCCCATTCATCGTACTCGTAGGTATCAAGTAATGCATGGTAGAAACTATCCACCTGCTCATCTGTTGGGTTACAAGGTGCACCCGTCCCGTTACGCGCTTCGTCCACCAGCAATATACCATGGTCGAGCGATATACAGCGACCTGTAACCTCAACCGAGTAGCCACTCTCCAACCCCTGTGTATCAACCGCTGTCACCACATAGTAGTACCATACACCACTCTCAACCGTCGTATCGGTGAAGAATGTATCCACCAACTCACTATTTATCCTATTGTATGGGCCACCTGATGTCTCACCCCTGTAGATATTGTACCCTATGACATCTTCTTCATAGTTACGCCTCCAGGATAGGTTCAATTTAAAATATCCCGGCCTTATAGTTACATCCTTAGGTGCAGAAGGTGGCCCCTCCAACGTACCCGGGAAGGTGACAAACGGATTACCTATGAAACACAGATCCCATGTGAACGAATCCGGTGTCTCTGCCCCCCAGTATGTGAACCACACCTTTATCCATGTTGTATCATATTGGTAGCACAAATAGTCGTAAAACGCCTCACCAAGCGTCTTACCTGCACATAGTAAGTTGAAAAATGTCTCCTGTGCATTACCTGTACCTATGCTACGTGTGACACCAAGCGCTCCAAGCCCGTTGGATTCACCCATACAGTAGTTAACTGCAAGGTTATGTGATGGCTCATCATGGAAGCTCGCACCATGGCATGCCCATAGCAGGTAGAACCACGACCCTGGTGATATCTCACGTACATCACTCCAGTATACCCATGGCCAGCGATCAAAACAATGTACACTGCTACCTGAGTGACACCATATGTGGGTAATCTCCGACCCATACGTGTTCAGATATTCGAGATACTCGCTACCACTAACACGCCAATCTGGCATCCCCCCTATGGTATCAACCGCCTCCCCATATATATGTGATAAGCTGATATACAT
>NMUJ01000059.1:0-4020 GCA_002256535.1 Caldifarciminota bacterium 4484_18 | reverse complement strand
ACATTGGCTTAGCTGCACCCCGCCAGTCATAACATATACATTCGAGTGCCTGCCTCGGTACATGTAGCTCATGCTGATAGTACGTATGACATTTCTGTAGATAATCAACCAGCCTGTCCGGTTCGTCTGCTGGTGGCCACATCCAGAACACCCATATCTCAGGTCCAACATGGTCACCTTCAATCTTCTGCTCATAATAGCCATCATTATCGCCATCGACGAATGTACCGTCAAGATCCTCATAGAAGTATGGCAAACAGTACGGGGGTTCAACCTGCCTCGGATGCTCCCATAGCGCATAGGGTAGGTTACCCACAAGTATCGCACCGGTTATACCACTATCCACATAGAGGGATTGCAGATACTCACGTATAGCTTCAGCTGTCATATCACTCCAGCTATCCACAAATACGTACAGGCTGGCATCAAATTGTGACTCAACATCCAGCTTGTACTGCTCCAACAGCGTACCATGTCCAATAATCCCCATACCCTATACCGAGTACATATTCATGCACATATTCGAAAGTATCCGGTAACGAGTATGTGAGTGTCACACTGGTATCAAGCACACACGGAGGAGAAGGTACCCCAACATCTCGCCAGAGTACAAAGTCAAACTCCCACCCCCCACGTGTAGCACGCTTGTACAGTATAATACCGATGGTATCAACATTTGGCGGTACATTTACACTAAAATGTACAGTTACATCAATCTCATCACCCGGCTCCGCATATGGAGGGTAATCGATCCACACCACAGCCGGATATTGCTGTTTAAGCTGGTTCGTTACCTGTATCAACCTGAACGCCTGCTGCCTTGTTAGCACCATATATTCCATACCATATTGGGTAAGCAGTTGCATCTTATCAGCTGTACAAGTTGCAACCACACTCCTATCATCCAGAACTATATAGTTAACACCCAACTCCGTAACAAGTTCATACTCCCCATCCGTACGTGTATGTATGAGCAGAGGTTGCCCATCACCCAGCGGCCATATAGGTTGTGGCAAGCTACATAAAATAATAAGCATAAAGCTCCACATCGTACCTCCTTCTACTTCTATACATCTTAAGATAACTTACTATTTACGATTATGTGTACCCGCCGGTAACTTGTAATCCACCAGCGTACGTACACGCTGACCCAGCATATTGTAGATGTAGAGCTTAACATGTGCCTGCTTTGATATGCTGAAAGGGTCGACACCAGTACCACCATTGATAACAGATCCAGTCATTATCTGAATCCATGTACTCATCCACACCAATGTAGGGACGGTCGCCAAACTTAAACTCTATCCTTGCATGTACAATATCGTCGAGCACAAAAGTATCAGGTATCGGTATTTCAACCCATCCCACTTCTTCAGGTACAATCTCTATGGGATCGATCAAATCGTCGCTTGTGGGTTTACCTGTACCATCGTCCGGTTTCGGGTGTTGCAAATGGTTCAAACCTACGTGATATGAAGCCATCCCCCCATGGATTTGTAATATTATACGCAGGTAGCCCATCATCATACCTTATCACAGTATTGGGTAACACCAGTATCGCACACCCAGCCTCTGGTGCAGTACCTGGTACATAGACAACATTGTCATCAGCATCTTCAACTTTGACGTAATACTCAATCCTCGTATCTACTGGATAGCCGGGTATTTCAGCCTGATAGTTAGCACCACCAATATTCTCCATATCAACTGTTGTCGTCTCTGTTGCTGTAGCATATGTAAACGTAGCAGCAGTCAAGTTGTTATCCCTTATCTCAGCTGTTATAACATATGGGCCAACCGTATCGTACGTATTACCATATGGTATAGACATAACATTAGGGGTCGTCATCGTCGGCACAAATAGTGAGTCAGGTTCAAAATGTATCAACCTGAGCGAATCCTCAAACGATTCCCACCACCCCATAGGATTGTAGATTATGAGCCCCTGATCACCAACATTTTCAGCCATCTCATCTGCCATCGTCCTACCAGTATCACAAGCCACACCTTCACTCACCAACATAGGAGCTGTCCAGTAATCACCTGCATTGTCGGAACCAAACACAAATATACCGTAATCAAGTGGCGCTGGAGAGTACCAATCCTGTACTGCTACAAATATCCTACCAAGTGCATCCCTACCCATGGTTGCAAGTGTCGCCTCACCATACGCTATATCAGTACGTGGTGGTGCTATGAACCAGTAATCCTCCCACGTATCGGTCGATATCCTGTACCTGAAGCCCACCAGACGGTTGCAACCTACTTTATCTTGATACGCAAAACAGTAGAACACATCATCGTTTACCATCACACCACGTGGATGACGTGCCCACCAGTTCTCATCTGCCCATGTTGCACCCTCAACAAGTGGAAAATGTTTCGCCTGCTGCCACGTAACACCAGAGTCGGTTGACACAACTATACCCATGCACCAACCAGGGCCAACAGGTGGTATGCTACCGAACGTTACCACGATATTTTTGCAATCCGAACTCATGTATATGGTGGGGGATTCAGCCAAGTGTAGGGGTTCACGTGGGTTGGTAAACGAATCACCGTATGCTATCACACGCATAGGTTCCCAACTGGTACCACCATCGAGCGACCTGAAGAACAGAATATCACGTACCTCAATCGTATCACCATCCGTAATACGTGTGTAGTTACCCTGTGCTGCGATGACAACAAACTGTCCATCACCACTCACCGCTATTGAGCCAAACCTCATACCGTATTCATCCAATGTATCAGTAAGTGGCACAGGATACCACCATACTCCAGAGAGGAGAATATGCGAAATACAATGCATGTGCACTATAAGGTGTCGGTATATAAACGATCTCCGCTACACCACTGGTAGGATCATAGTATATGTTCTCACCAGATATCGGTACCGTGGTCCACCAGCTATTAACCGGTAGTATACAATGCTCCCATGCCACATCCCCTAATAGCACACCGCTCACCAGTAGAGCTAAAACCACCCAACCTCTCTTCATCTTACCTCCTTTTTAAGCTCTTTGTTATTATAACCAAATTTTTAATTTGGCAACCCATATCATATAACCCATAGACACCAGCAAAAAGGAAGGTGGGAATTATCAAAAAGGTAGAAACTATAGACTTGGTTATTAACCTATGCATGGCACCTCCCTTTTGTTAATGATCAGCTGGGGCAGGGGGTGGATTCGAACCACCGACCTCCGGGTTATGAGCCCGGCGAGCTTCCGCTGCTCCACCCTGCCAGATTACATTATGACACTCAAGTTAAAAATTACCATCTAAATGTAGATGTCAAGCATATTGTTGAATTACGTGGCGAATCCGTCGATATCGACAAATTGAAAGAGTTAGACCATCAGCGTCGCCAACTTGTAAAAGCGTGTGACACCAAGCGAGCCGAATTGAACCACCTCACACGTGAAATAGGTAAGCTCAAACGTACAGGTAGAGACGATCCAAAGCTTATCGAGGTAGCTCGTCAGCTGTCAGCTGAAATAGCTAATCTGGAGCAACGTCTACGCTCGATAGAAGCTGAATTTATGCACCTACTGTTGTGGATACCCAATACGGTGCATGCATCGGTACCTTTGGATGAACCTAAGATACTGCGTGAGGTGGGTGAGTCCCGTGAACACAAATTTGATGGCTTAGATCATTTCACGTTTTCACGTTTGCTGAACAGTTGGGTATGGCCGACTTCATTAGAGGTGCCAAAATTGCAGGCTCTAACTTCCCATTATATATAGGGTGGGGAGCGCGACTCGAACGTGCACTCATAAATTACATGCTGGATTTCCACATCAAGCGTGGCTTTAAGGAAGTATTCACCCCATTTGTAGCCAACCGCCAAAGTATGATAGGTACAGGCCAGTTACCGAAACTCGAAGATGATATGTATCATATTGAGCGTGAAGATTTCTTCCTCAACCCCACCGCTGAGGTAACAGTAGCCAATCTACATCGTGAAGAGATACTACCCGAGGAGAAGCTCCCCTTACGTTACGTGGCGTACAC
>NMUJ01000058.1 GCA_002256535.1 Caldifarciminota bacterium 4484_18 | reverse complement strand
AGTATAGTCGATCTATTCCCACCCGAGGCACCCTATCCCATAAGGGTGGAGTTCGCTGACGATACTGTATATTCGTTGCGTTACTTTCACCCCGAAACACAACGCTCGATCAACCATATCCAATCCACGCAGTTATTACCTGACATAGGGGAACGTACGTTGACGATTGATGAGTTCATCAAAAACATAGACATACCTGTGATCCTCGATAATGTAAGATTACCTATCACATATCGGTTGCTAATAGGTGAGGGTTACGACTTTGGTGCTACAACCGCATTTGTTGGCGATCTATCCATGTTCCGTGATAAGTTGGCTCAACTCAAACAGTATCGTGTCTTCATCTCAGGTGTAGGGGATGAAATCGACAAACTTCACAAGCTATTCCCAGATATCGAGATGGTGTCACTCCCCATCGAGGAGGGTTTCATATTGCACGAACTCAAACTTGCCGTCTTCACGTACTATGATATCTTCGGCAAGAAGCGCGTACGCCCACCTTCACACCCGTATCAAAGCGTAGGTATACCCATCGACGACATGAAGTGCCTACATAAAGGTGATTACGTCGTACACATAGATTATGGGATAGCGCAGTTCGATGGCATAACCAACATCGAAGTGGAGGGTAAGCGGTACGATGCTTTCTTGCTGAGGTTTCGTGATGGCGATCGCCTATATGTGCCAGTTGAGAAGATGCATATGATACAAAAATATTCTGCACCTGGTGTGGTCAAACCAACCCTATCTAAACTGGGTTCACCCCTATGGGAGTTACGTAAGAAACGTGCCAAATCCGGTATATACAAGTTTATGCAGGAGCTGCTACAATTATATGCAGAGAGGGAGATGTTGAAAGGGCATGCATTTCCACCTGATACAGAGTGGCAGATGGAACTCGAAGCTTCATTCCCATACGAAGAGACACCAGATCAGCTCTACGAAGAGACACCAGATCAGCTCAAAGTCATGGAGGAGATCAAACGTGACATGCTCGTATGTGGTGAGGTAGGGTTCGGCAAAACCGAATTAGCTGTAAGGGCTGCATTTAAAGCTGTCATGGCCTACAAGCAGGTGGCAATCCTTGTGCCGACAACAATTTTGGCCGAACAGCATTACAATACATTTAAGGAGAGGTTGGCCAGGTTCCCAGTAAAAGTTGAAATGCTCTCCAGGTTTACCAAAAGCCGTGAACGTGAAATACTGGCCGGCTTGCGTGACGGTATTATAGATATAGTGATAGGGACGCATAGGTTGTTACGTGATGATGTTAAATTCAAAGACCTTGGATTAGTAATAATCGACGAAGAGCATAGGTTCGGTGTACGCCAGAAGGAGAGATTCAAACGTCTACGTAAAGAAGTGGATGTGCTATCATTATCAGCCACCCCCATCCCGCGTACACTGTATATGGCGTTACACAACATACGGGCATTATCGGTGCTTGAGACACCACCCCCGGGTAGGTTACCTATAATTACGCAGGTTATACCATGGGATACGAACCTCATCCGCAGGGCGATGGGGTTTGAACTATCACGTGATGGTCAGGTCTATTTTGTACACAATAGGATCGAGACCATATACGTGTTGCATGATATTTTAAAACGCTGGTTACCTGATGTGGAGATAAGGGTGGCACATGGTAGGCTGAAACCCAAGGAACTTGAAAAGATAATGTTGGATTTCCACCATAAAAGGTTTCCAGTATTGTTATCAACCAACATCATAGGTTCCGGTATTGACATACCAACAGTCAATACCATCATTATTCATAACGCTCATATGTTCGGTATCGCTGATCTACATCAGCTACGTGGCCGGGTAGGTAGGGGTGACGTCCAAGCTTATTGTTACTTAGTTGTACCAAAAAGCATGCCGTCACGTGCAAGACGCCGGCTGACAGCTATCCTGAAGCATACCGAACTGGGTGCAGGTTTCAAATTAGCGCTTAAAGATCTGGAAATAAGGGGTGCAGGTAACATACTCGGCAGGGAACAACATGGTTATATGAACATGATCGGCTACGACCTCTACCTGAAATTACTGGAAGAAGTGGTTCATGAATTACGTGGCGACCGTGTGGTTGAACATGAACCCAAGATTACACTTAAGGTGGATGCATACTTTCCAGATGATTATGTGCCACCGGAATTGAAAAGTGGACTTTACAGGAGATTGAACGAAATTAAATTAAAAAGTGAAGTGGATACATTTGAAGACGAGCTCAGGGATAGGTTTGGCTCTTTACCACAAGAGGTACGCAATTTGTTGGACGTGGTACGGTGGCGCTTACGTGCAAAACGTGAAGCTATGGATGAGATTGTGATAGGTGATGAATATGTTACATTCCGCAAGAAGGGGGTGCGTAGGGTGAGAAAACGTTGATGTCGTCTCCTTTAGCATGGAGCATAGTCTTTGTTCTGAGTGCGGGATTAATTTTTCTATTACGTAAATTCTCTTTATCTACAGGATTTTTGTTAGATAATCCACACAATAACAGCAAGGCCGGCATCCATACATATCCTGTACCATCTGTTGGTGGTATTGCGGTGGTGATAGCGGTTATGGTGGGTATCTGGCTAAGATATGGTAGGTTTGAGGCCTGGAACCATATCCCATTTTACCTAACAGTACTTATACCTTGCTTCAAAACACGTTCCCATACATGTTGGCACCCTTCATAATAGTGGCATTGGTGGCATTCCTTATATTTAACTTCCATCCAGCAAAGGTCTTCCTTGGTGAGGTGGGTAGTATGTTTCTTGGGCTGACACTCGCTGTTTTACAGATAAGGGGGTTAACATATGGTGGTTATTTTTATCTGGGGTATGCCATAATCATTACAGCGTTCCCAATCACTGATGTGTTATGGAGCATAGTAAGGAGGGGTAAACACTATCATGAGCTAAGGCAGTTTAATGAGCACTATCTCGGTGCTCATTATTTTTCTTACGTTCAGTGGTGGTGTGATACTTGCACATTTCCTTGATCCACCTATCATCCCACTATTATGTGGGATAGGCTTCTTGTTGGTAGTTTCGGTGTTCAAGTTTCGTGAATATGGGCTGTTGATAGCTATCCTACTTTTAGCTGCTGTGTGGCATGAACTCCGTGTAGACTTATACACACGCAATTTCCTCCAAGGTAAACGGCTACATATCTTAGCAACTGTCAAAAGCATCCCCGAACATACAACAAGCGGATACATCGTAACACTCAAACTGATAACCCCATTCAAAGGTGCCAAAATACGTGCAAGTTTACCCAGAAATCTGCATCCTGAATATGGTGATACACTCAAAGGTGACATCTATCTCACTTATGTAGAGCCACAGAATCCAGACGAGTTCGATTATTACACGTTTCTGAAGAATGAAGGGTTCTCTGGCGCAGGTAAGATTATATCAAACATCACAATTAAAAAGTACAATAAGGTTTCATTCATTCGGTTCGTGGGTAAGTTAAGAGAGAAACTATTGCACGAAATAGATGCCTACACCAAAGGTGATATCAATGCGTTTTTGAAGGGTATTTTGCTCGGTGAACGGCGTTGCTTACGTAAAGAGGCTATAGAGCCGTTTCGTAAAACTGGCATAATGCATATACTTGCAATCAGTGGCTTACATACTGGTATAATTGCAACCTTTATAATGCTCGTATTAGCTGCAATGAGGGTACCGTTGCTTATACGCTATCTTGTTACAGTGTTCACCCTTATGGTATATGTGACAATCGTAGGCCTACGTATACCTGTTATAAGAAGTAGCATCATGTTATCATTAGCTCTACTGACTATCATTATGGAGCGTAAGGTACATTATGGTAACATATTGGCGTTGGCAGCTATTGCTGTGCTCATCATGAACCCTGGTGCACTGTTTCAGATAAGTTTCCAGCTATCGTTCGGTATAACGATGCTTATATTTGTTTGCCACAATTTAGTGGCTCCACACATTAACATGCGTTCACGTATACGGCGATACTTGTTGTACCCCGTAATGGTATTCACACCCATACAGGTGATGTTACTCCCCTACACAGCATACCATTTTCATTACCTGCCGGTAGCAGCTCCATTGATGAACCCCATAGTAGTGCCACTCACGGGGTTCTTACTCATCTGTGGATGGCTATGGTTACTGTTATCATTTCTACCCATCAAATTATTTTCAACCCTATTTGGAGCTGCTTCATTCGCTATAGCCAAGTTTATTCTCACTATCACGCAATTCGTGTATAGGTTAAGGATACACATCGAGGTGTCAGCTTTCCCACTCTTATATGTAGCAGTCTTTATATTGCTATTCGTGTTGGGGATCACCGTTTTTATGCGACGTCTGGCACCCAAATATGCCGTGATTGGCTTGTTAGCCATACTTAACCTATTTATCTGGCAAAAGGTGCTCACCAAGAAGGAGCTGCACGCTATTTGTATGAAATTGGCCAATGGTAACGCATTTTTGATCACACATCCAGCGAATATCCTTGTGAACGCCGGTATGTGGTATCCTCACTACGATGAAGGCAAAAAAGTAAGCTCTATATTGAAGTATTATCATGCATTCCCGCTCGAGTACATTGTAGGATACGGTGGCATAGAAAACATTGGTGGTCTCCCCTACGTGGTGGAGAACTTTCCATGTTCACTATTTGTGGGGTTTGTGGAACCCACCCGTAGCTGGCAGTTTCTCAAGAGGCGGTTGACCACATTGGATGTAACATATAAATTGTTTGATAAAGATACCACCATCAAGCTAAGGGAGCTGAAGGTCACCAAACGCCGAAATAGGCTACAACTATGTTACAGAGGTATCGAATTAGAGCATGTGAATGGCCACCTTTACTTCTACAGGTATCACATCTATCCATATAAAGAGGCTATCTTCATAACCCGTGTAGGTAGAGAAGTGTACATCTACCCTTACTCATGGTTGATCAGAACATTGCGTGGCAGGTTCCTATATTGGATAGGCTATCTTGGTATCTAACCAATGTAATTGACAATCGTATAGATATCTTAACTTGTAACGATGGTCGCCCCCTATGGTGTAAGCAGAACAAAAGGTCGCAAACACAAAGAGGAAGAAGACCCGATACGTTCACCATGGCAACGTGATCGCGATCGTATCATACACTCAGTAGCATTTAGGCGCCTCGAATATAAAACTCAGGTATTCGTCAACCACGAAGGTGACCATTACCGTACGCGGTTGACACATACGCTGGAGGTGGCACAGATATCACGCACTATTGCACGTGCACTACAGTTGAATGAAGATCTAACCGAAGCTATCGCCTTAGCACATGATATAGGGCATCCGCCATTTGGCCATGCGGGTGAGGAGGCACTCAAAGAGAATTTACCTATAGGGTTTGAACATAACCGACAAGGGTTAAGGGTAGTGGATGTACTCGAACGCCGGTATGCAAACTTTCCGGCCAACACACCACCTACACTTGAAGCACAGATTATCAACGTAGCTGATGTAATAGCTTATAACTCACACGATCTGGACGATGGGTTACGTGCGGATTACATATCGCTGGACCACCTACAGGAGTTACCGCTATGGGCGGATATCTTCAATAAAGTGTATGAGGAGTATAAAGATCAACCCATACGGGTTATTATCTACGAAACGTTGCGACGATTGATTGCTAAACAAGTAAGGGATGTAACCGAATACACACGCTATAATGTTGAAAAACATAAGATTAAAACAGTAGATGATGTACGTAATATCGGTAAGGTACTGGTGGAATTTAGCCCCGATATGCGCGAACAGCAGGATATGTTACGTAGGTTTCTTGAAGATAACCTATATCGACATTATAAGGTGGTAAAGATGCAGGAGAAAGCCAAACGCTACATCAAAGCAATACTTGAAATATATCTAAAAGAGCCCGCACACTTACCACCTGAGTATCAGGAGAGGATAACCGATGAGTATTCACTTTACCAGACAGTTTGTGATTACATTGCGGGCATGACGGATAGGTTTGCACAGGAAGAATATGCACGCCTGTTTATGCCGTTTACGAAAATGTGACCCCAAACTGATCATACTCATAGCAATAACTGTGGGTATCCATGCACTCGAAACCATAGTACCTAAACCCTTACCATGGTTGAGGGTAGGTTTCTCAAACGCTATCGTGTTGACAACATTAATGCTATATGGATGGAAGGATGCATTGATAGTCACTGTTGCACGTACGTTATTGGGTAATACCGTAACTGGTACAATACTAACACCTGCACCAGTGATTGGGCTTGCGGGAGGTATAGCAAGTTTGTTCTTCATGACCATAGCCCATGGAACACATATATTTAGCCCCGTAGGGGTTAGCATAGTGGGGGCGCTAACTCATAACCTTGTACAACTGTTAGTTGTATCTGTTATACTGGGTTATTTTGGGGTACGCATGTTGATACCCATTTTTATACTGTTAAGCATTGTCACAGGTGCAATCACAGGTGTGTTAGCTTATTATCTATATGTGTTTTTAAAACCAAGAACCGAAACATTGGATCTAGATAATCGACCTGGTTGAGATTAACCACCAGTCGCTCCTTGCCACTAGTTAGAATCATATTACCGGTTGTATCTATATCTTCGAATTTGTAGCACTTATCTCCTATGTATAGATTACTACCTATATATGCCATGTTGGTGCGTACCTGATGTAGGATCGTATCGTCATCCATCTTTGCATACGATTGGATGGCTTCAAAAAGTGCGGGCAGTTTCTTGTCGATCTCTATCTCATAGCCACACTCAATCTGCATAGATGTAGCATATGGGATATTATCGATCTGAGCGATATTGACATTTATACCTATACCGACCAGATCCAGATTACGGTGACGCTCGATAAGTATGCCTGCAACCTTTTTGCGATTGATAATGACATCGTTAGGCCACCGTATCAATGCATCTAAACCATAGGTATCATCTATCCAACGTATAACCGCTAATGCATATCTAAAATATGGGACTGTTGTTATTGACATAAGTAGAGAGCACCAGATACCACCCTTGGGGGACCACCAACCTCTACCCCAGCGACCTTTGCCACGGGTTTGTTCCTCAGCGATAACGGCTGTACCTATCGGTAGCTTACCGTGTTGAAGGAGGCGCTTCAACTCCTCCTGGGTCGAATCAACTACAGTATAACGGAAGACAACACTACCTACCACCTTAATAGGACCGATCCCCAGGTGAACCCACCCCCGAACGCAGTAAGTAACACAAAGTCACCCCTGTCTATCTTTCCTTCCTTGACAGCATCGTACAATGCAAGCGGTATACTTGCAGCTGATACGTTTGCATGTTTGTGGATGGTTACCATAACCTTATCTTGTGGCAACCCAAGTCGCTCACGTACAGCCTCTATGATACGGATATTAGCTTGATGTGGTATAAACAGACGCAATTTATCGGCACCTACACCAGCTAATTCGAGCACCCTCGTTGCAGATTCACTCATACAACGTATTGCATGCTTGAACACCTCACGTCCCTGCATCTTGATGTAATGTAAGCGTTTTTCAACAGTCTCTGTGGTGGCAGGCATCCGAGTACCACCTGCTGGCTGTATTAGTAGTTCACCAAGCGATCCATCCGCATGCCAGTCATATGCCAGAATGTCGGAATCATCCTGTGCAAGCTTAAGCACCACAGCACCGGCACCATCACCAAACAGCACACATGTGTTACGATCTTGCCAATCCGTTATCTTGGTTAACGTTTCTGCACCTACCAGCAGCACACACTTGGAGGTGCTCGTCTTTAATAGACCATTTGCCAGTATAAGCCCGTAGATGAAACCCGAACATGCTGCACTTATGTCGAGCGCAGGTACAGCACGTAGGTGGAGCGCTGCTTGCACTATAGCGGCTGTTGATGGGAAGAAATGGTCCGGTGTTACAGTTGCCACGATAATGGTATCGATATCGTCAGCTTGTATAGCGGCGTTGGCTATAGCTTCACGTGCTGCTTGTACGACGAGGTCGGATGTGGCTTCATCATCAGCCGCTATGTGACGTATCTGTATACCGGTACGTGTGCGTATCCATTCATCAGAAGTGTCCACCATCTTCTCGAGGTCGAAATTTGTTAAAACCTTTCCCGGTAGATATGAACCTACACCCAAGATTTTAACACCCATAACAAGTCAGCAGCTTTATTACCTTCATAATGGAAAATGGTGTCAAGGTTTTGTGGTAGCAACCGCTTAAGTACATGCAATTCTTCCACAAAATATGGGGCAAACCGTGATTCGGATATCCATTTTTGAGTCGCTGGAAACACATTTAGTAACAACACAATCAAACACACAATGAGGGAACCTTTGAACCCACCCACTATAGCACCCAGCAGCGTATCGATGAGCCCAAACCTAAGGCCTGCCATTACCTTATATAGCAGCTTCAATATCACATAGATGAATGCGGTCGTCAACAGAAATATGATGAAAAAGCTCACAATACGTGATACAGTTAACGTAAACGGTAGGTACAACGATAGATAAGTACAATACTTAGCACCTACAAATATACCTATCCATACCGCAACAAGTAGAGCTATACTACCGATGAACCCCTTAACAAGGCCTTCAACTATGAATAGCACGATGATGCCAATGATTATCCAGTCGAATATCATCCTTCGGTGGTCTCTTTCTCCTTACGTTGTAGGTAAGCTTTTATGCCACACCATGCACTGAACAATGCGATAAAGAAGCCAAACGCCACGTTACTCCACTTAAGTATACCGCCCCATACCCAACCTGATATCATCACCCACAACCCCATATAAAAAACGAGCCAACATTGCCACATGGTTGCTCCTTAGATTTTCTAAATAACTGGATGGAAGGTTTTGTCAA
>NMUJ01000057.1 GCA_002256535.1 Caldifarciminota bacterium 4484_18 | reverse complement strand
GAAGGTTGGTGCAAGAATATGCTACATAGGGAATGAATATGGGCAGACGACAGCTTCAAGGGAACTTGAATACGCTGGGATAGAGGTGGGTAAACCTACTTATGGATATATACATCGACACTACGAACATGGAGTGGGAGGTATAACTGATACCACTTATGAGATGGGTGATTTCAACACATTGGGTAATTGTAGGACGTGGGAATTTACGCTGGCGTTCGCATACGTACCTAATAACGATATGGAGTATAGATGGGATATAAGGTTGGTAGACTTTGTGGATAAGAGGGCTATCGATGAGTGTTATGAATACTTCTTTGATAACTACCCACATACGGATTCGTTCGTGGATAACAGGAGTATCACAGAGATAGTTACAGGTGTCGAATCGTACGATGAAACCGACATCGAGTTATTCGGTAGATTGAGACGATATTTAAATAACGGTTACTTTGAGGCAAGCGTTGGTATGACAACAATAAGGGGTGGGGTGAACGTCAACGTTGTAGATGGATTCACTAAACACACGAGGTGGCGCCCTTTTTATGCACCCGATGATAGTTTGGTGGTAGAACAGCTATGGTATGATTCCACCTACGATATATCCATAGGTAATGGAGTAGGGTTGGGTTTCAGGGTTGGCGGTAAGATGGTGGTAGATTTTAATAAGCTAACTTTTGGTATGGGGGCATACTTTACGTACAGTAGGTATACAGAAAATGTACAGAACAAGCCGCTTATCCGTCACATATACAGTTACGAGAATCACGATTTTACAATGTATGATGATTATACAAGGGAAGAGACCATCATAGAGAGGAGCAAGGAGAAGATGGAGCAACGCACTTCTACTTATACGTTGCCGGTAGGTATGGAGTATAGGTTCGGTAGCAATGATAGGTTTAGGTTGAGGATGGGGGTGATTGCCACTTTCAGTAGCACAATGTTGAAGACCACTACCTCTACCGTTACACCCAAAATTAAGAAAGTGTATATCGACTATAAAGACCCATGGAGACCTGATACCACATGGACTGAAAAATACGATTACCATGGTAGGATAGAAACGGAGACCACCTCATATGATCAACAGGTGCGATATATGTATGGGTTTGGGTGGCAGCCTATGGATAATATTCAAGTCGATTTTATAGGGTTTCTTGAAGGTGATGGTGGGTTGCTGGATCTTACGACTTACCGTAACCTGAGGCTATCGATAACCTTCAGGTTCTGAGATTAAGTAGAGATAGCGGGAGAGGATGAATAGATTACTTAGCAAGAAACCTATAGATCTTGGTAATAGCTGTGATTATGACCCTGATGTGTACCAAAAACAAAAGGCTTGACACTTAAATTATTGAGTTTATTTATTTTACAGAAGAGAAAAAGCTCATTTTAAGCTTAGGAAATAGGGGGTGCTATGGAAGAGCGTGCACGTTGGCGAAGGAGGGCAGATTTCATATTTGCTGCGGTAGGTGCAGCGATTGGCCTCGGTAACGTGTGGCGTTTCCCCTATATTGCATTCAAATACGGGGGTGGTGCATTCCTTATACCCTATTTTGTTGCGTTACTCACTGCAGGTATACCACTGTTGATTCTGGAGTTTGGCCTCGGTAGGATGATGCAGGCGGGTGCACCTGCAGCTTTCGCTAAAGTGCGTAAAAATTTCGAATGGATAGGCTGGCTCTCACTATTTGCGGTTATGCTCATATTTTTCTACTATACTGTAATAATGGCATGGTGTTGGAACTACGTTGTATTTAGTGCAGGTTTCGCACCTAAGTTGGAGGTCGCCCAAGAAACAGGGCATTTGAAGTATGTATGGTCTAGTGTCAACATAAGAGAATGGGCTGCACGTTCTGAGCAGTTTTTCAAACACGATTTCCTGCGTCTAACAAGTGGGCCCGGTCATCTTGGCCATATACTATGGTATGTAGTTATAGGGCTGGCTATATCATGGTTATGGTCGTTCTTCTACGTAAGGCACGGTCCGGTGAGTATCGGTAAAGAGATCTACTTTACGGTTATCATACCTTGGATAATACTTGTGATACTCGTCATACGTGGGTTGACGCTACCTGGAGCTATTAAGGGGTTAAACTACTATTTGACACCCAATTTTGCCGCACTTAAGAACCCAGAGACCTGGCTTGCTGCATACGGACAGATCTTCTTTACGCTTAGCCTCGCTATGGGTACACAGATAGTATATTCGAGTTACCTCGAACGTCGTACTGATGTCAATAACAACGCGATAGTCACTGCACTCGCAAACTGTGGTACCTCATTCTTTGCTGGGTTTGCAGTATTTTCGGTGCTGGGGTTCGCTGCACAGGCATTAGGTGTATCAGTACCTGAGGTGACAAAGGGTGGGCTACATCTTGCATTCATCACATACCCTCGTATCATAAGTATGTTGCCGGCTGCTGCAGTGATTGGTGTACTATTCTTTATACTGTTGGTGACGTTGGCGATCGATTCACAGATATCGCAGGTAGAGCCTTTCATGTGTGGGTTCATGGATAAATGGCGTATAGATCGTAAGAAGATATTACCAATAGTTGTGGTATGTGGTTTCCTTGTGGGGTTGATTTTCGCTACACGTGGTGGTTACTACTGGGTTGATATTATCGACCATGTTACATGTGACTTTGGGCTTACACTTGTTGGGATACTTGAGGCCATAGCCATAGGGTGGTTCTTCGGTGCACCACGTTGGGCTGGCCTCACAGGTATTGGTGTTATTGTGCTGATCATCATAATGTCATTTGTACTTATGAAACTAAAAGGGAGAGAAGAATGAACCCAGGTGCTATTGTGATGTTAATAGTGGGGTGTTTGATCCTATACGGAGGATTGATATTTTCAATCTTGAGGATGCAACGATAGGGGGGACGGTGGAGAAGGGACTCACTAACCTGGTGGCACTCCTACGATATTTTGTTGACAGGAAAGAGTTTGATGTTATTAATAAATTGAAGGAGGTGAAGACGCTCGATGATTTGATGGGTATAATAACTGAAGCGTTGTGGGTAGCACGTAAGCAACGTGGTGAGAAGGGTCGTGATGCAGAAGATAGATTTGTACCTATCCCCACAGAGGAAGATGTACAGGAAGTTTTAGATGCGGCGAGCAAGGACCTTGAGGCCATAAAACGTAAGTTAGTATTATTTGCACTTGCTCGTCGCAGCTATGAGAAAGATTAAAAGGAGGGGCTGATGAAAAGAGTACTTACCATTTTGGGTGTGATAGCTTTAGGTGTGCTCCTGTCTATTACTGTGATCAGTGGCAAGAAGGTAGCCCGCTACCCGCTATGGGAGACAGTAAAGGAGTGGAAGACTGAGTATCAGATTGTCGATCTCACACACGCATTCTTCCGTGGTATACCAGTGTGGCCGGGCTTCCCACCGATGAGAATAGATACCCTTTACTGGTATGCCGAAGGTGAAGGTGTGGTTGCGAAACAGGTTGAAGGCAAAGGTGGTGGTTACGGGTTCTTTGCTGAATACTTCTGCCATGTAGGTCAATACGGTACGCATTGTGATCCACCTTGTCACTTCCATAAGGGTGGTAAAACTATCGATGAGATACCGGCAAGTGAGATGGTATGTCCATTGGTCGTCTTTGATGTACGTGATAAGGCAAAAGAGAATCCAGACTACGAGCTCACCGTGGATGATATCAAAGCATGGGAAGCAAAATACGGTCCAGTACCTGAGGGCGCATTCTGCTTGATGTGGACAGGTTGGTCAGAAAGATGGCCCGATCCCGATAAGATGAGGAATGTAGGTCCTGATGGTTATGCTCATTACCCAGCATGGGGTATGGAGGCACTCAAATATCTATTCGAAGAGCGTCACGTAACTGCGGTTGGACATGAGACGACAGATACAGATGGTGGGTTGAGAACCTCACGTGATGGGGATTACTCCTGCGAAGCTTATGTGCTTACAAAATGGTGGCAGATTGAGGTAGTAAATGTACCTGCAGGGGTGGAGCTACCCGAAGCTGGTGGTATAGCCATAGTTACGTTCCCGAAGCCAAAAGGTGGCTCTGGCTTCCCAGCACGTGTAATCGCTATCATACCTAAGTAGCAAATATTTAGACCACCCTGGGGTAGCTACCCCAGGGTGGTCACCGAAAAGGAGGTAACATGAAAAAGTTAGCCCTAATAAGTATGGTGATTCTGTTGGGGAGTAGCGGTTTGCTTCTGGCTGAGGCGAAGGTGACCTGGGGCGGTTTATTCTACACGTATGGGTTCTTCTGGAATAACGCGGATTTCAATAAAGATACCAAAGACGGCGATATGTACTACTACGTTCATGGTGATATAGGGGCGACAGCTGAACTCGATGGTATAACGATCGTGGGTAGGGTAACAGACTGGGGTGTATTTGGTAAACATCCAATCAGCGGAGCAGGGCAGGAGGGTGTAGGTGCTCACTTCAAGGAACTCTATCTCACAATTAATAAGATTTTCGATTCACCGGTAAGTTTATCGATCGGTAAGAAGCATGTATGTTACGGATATGAGTTCTTCGATGGCGGTGAGGATGGTGTTATGGGTGTCGTTGCAAACATCAGTACGGAGACCTTCAACGGCGATATATTTGCGTATAGGCTTGAAGAGAACGGTGGGCTCGGTTATGTAGGTTCGTATACTTCAGTGGTGCCTCCCGACATGGAGCTGTTGGGCTTCTATGGGACACTGAATCTTATGGATGGTAAAGTCGGTATCAGCCCATACGTGTTCATACGCAGGAAGATGGCAATCGACACCACGTTAGGTGACAAACCTATGTGGTTTGGTGTACATTCGGAAGGTTCACCCGCTACTGGAGTAGATTATGTGGTTGAGTTCACGATGATGGGTGGTAAAAATGAAATAGCTGACATAAGCTATGGTGGTATGCATTATATGGCGAAAGTGGGTTACTCCACGGGACCGTTCTCGTTCGGTGTCGCTTATGCTGCATTCAGTGGCGATGATACAGCAACTACCGATAAGTATGAGCTTTATACGGCACCACTCGATGGACCATATACCTATGGATTCTATAAATGGTGGCCAGGCTTCGGGCCAGCCCATACTATGTTTACTCCATATAGCTTTGCGTGTGTGGCGGATTGGGATTGGTGGATGACTAACGAGAATGTACTTGATGTATACGTAGGGTATGCTTCTGGCCCTATATCGGTGAGGTTCGATTTCTTCGGTTATGGGTTTGATAAGGAAGCCGATGGCATAGAGAAGACAGGGCTCCTTACTCGTGGGCAGGAGGTAGCGGCCTTTGTTTACTATAACTATAACGATATCGTGGATCTTGGGTTCACCGCCGGTATGTTCATGCCGAACAAGGATTACTTCGGCGACGAAGCTACGAACGCTCTCGGTGGTTACTTCTTCGTATTCAAATCGTTCTAATCTAAACGGTTCTTTAAAAGAGGGTGGGGTAACTCCCCACCCTCTTTTTATATACTCTTATCCCGTAACGTAGGAACAGAGAGGGTTTAAATGGCATTTAAACATATACGTAAAAGAGAATATAAGGTTCGCTTGTTATTCGACGAGCACCTCAACACGGTTGGGGAGTGTCTGACCAAGTTCAAAGAGATGACGATCAATTATCTCAACAATAACCCACTTTATGAAGAGAATGCACTCGATGTTCACAAGCTGGAGAGCAGAGCAGATACTATACGTAGAAATATTGAGAAGGAGATACATGCAGGTGCATTTTTGCCATTCTTGCGTGAAGATTATATAGAGATAGCGGAACGTATCGATAAAATCGCAGATAAAGCTGAAGCTGTAGTTGATTTTTATATATTGGTAAGACCCCAGATACCTGATTCACTGCATGATGCTATAAAAGAGTTAACTGGCCGCACCATTGCGGGGTTGCCACATTTGAAGAATATGTTCGATTTACTTGATATCGATATGACAAAAGTAGTAGATGAGGCAGTAGAAGTTAATATTATCGAAAGTGAGGTCGATCACCTCGAACGTGAGTTAATCAAAAACGTCTTCAATTTAGATATCGATCTTGCTCTAAAGATAATTTTGAGAGAATTGATACGAAACATTGCAGACATATCAGATCTTATCCAAAACGCCTCTGATCGTATAGAAATAATGACCGCCAAATATAGAGTTTAGCTTATGTTACCCATCATATTACTGGTTGCAGCTGGTATATATGTGGGTTGGAATATAGGTGCAAATGATACAGCTAACTGT
>NMUJ01000056.1 GCA_002256535.1 Caldifarciminota bacterium 4484_18 | reverse complement strand
GCCAGGTGGTGGTAGCGATGAGCTATTTGCGATATTACCAGGTGGTGTATACGATCTTGACTTCGACCAATACGGTAACCTATACTGTGGTGGTAGCGGGCAAGCCATATATAGGGTGAAACCCGATGGCAGCCACACAATAGCTGCTGATTATTCTGGTATAGATATAAAAGCTATACGGGTGTTCAACGGCTACCTGTATGTGGGTGGCGATTCATCCGATTATAGATGTATCTGGCGTAACCAGATAATATCGGAGGATTCGCTCAGCGCACGTGAGCTATATTTTGACTGGTCCACACATTTTGGTACATACGATATATTGTCCATAACGTTTGATATCGATGGTAACATGTACGTTGGTACTAATGCACCTGATGCGATAATCATTGTACATCCGGAGAAAACCTATACACCTCTATATCCAGGTGTACTTGAACCCCAAACCTATACCCTCTGCTGGGGTAACAGGGAATACTTGTATGTGAATCGTCGTAGCGATGATCCATCAAAAAAGAGAATTATAAGGGTTAACATGTTAGGTAAAAGAGGGGCCCCATATTATGGGCGTCAACTTTAAGCTATATTTAAGCAAAAAGGAGGCAACATGAGGTTAGTTTATTGCATGTTGGTAGGGTTGATGGTTGCTGGTGTTGCGGCTGGTGAGTGGGTATTCGACCACGTACTATATGACTTCGAGCTACCACAAGATAACTCGTATGGTGTACATGGTGTGGTTGTAGACCCCGAGGGTAAGGTATGGATTGCACTACATGGTGGGATAACCTCCGACCCGGTTATCGATCCCGAGACAGGTGATACACTTGGCTGGTATCGTCCCATATACATACTGGATCCAGAGACTGGTGAGCATGTCGACTTTTCGCCACTCAAAATACTCGAGCTATGGGATGGTACACTCGACACTCTATGGACAGGTAGTCCACACAATGGTAGCGGTAAGGGTATAACCCTCGATAACGATGGTAACATACTTTACTCATCATGGGCTACATTGTATCGTATTGACTATCATACGGGGCAATGTTTGAACCGTTTCATACCAGAGTCGGCTGGTTTACCAACAACTGGCATGGACACAGGATTACGAACATGCACCTATAGGTAGCCGTTGGTATGTGTTCGATTTCGATACACATGAGATACTCTATACGGTTGGTATACCAATGGGTGATCCACATGCTGGTGGGGTGATGAACCCACGTGGTGCTGCATGGACTGCAGATGGTAACATACTATACTTGGCGGATTATGATTACAACATCGTAACCGTATGGCGTGCGGTTGGGGTTGAAGAACAGCATGATATCGGGTTGTTTAACCTCACGCTTAAGCCAAATCCGTTCAAATCCACCACGGAGATAACGTTTACACTCACAAAGGAAGGGGTTGTCGACCTCAAAGTTTACGATATAGCAGGTCGTGTGGTGAAAACGCTCATCAACAAACGTATGGGACCCGGTACCCACAAGGTGCGGTTCGATGCTTCACGGTTACCACCGGGTACGTATTTCTGTCGTATGGCGTTCGATGGCAAGGCGACCACACAGAAGATGTTACTTGTTAAGTGATCACATATCCAAAAGGGGGTCAGTGGCCATCGCTGATCCCCTTTTATTATAAAATGTAAACCAAGGGGAGGAGGAATGACAAAAAATGTAATGATAGGTATTGGAATACTTTTATCCACCAGCGATAGAAACTGTCGTGGTATGGCGTTAGATCACGAAGGTAACATCCTCTATGTTAAGGGCGATATTCTCATCAAGCTCAATGTGGAGACAGGCGAAGGTATCGCCAGATGGACAGGCCCCGGCACATTGACGAAACCGGCTGTCGATACTTTTGGCTACATCTACGTAGGTACGGTTGTTGGTGTCACCCCGATACATGTGTTGGAACCGAGTACGTTTGAATTAGTATATACGATCGACTTGACACCATCCGCCGCGTACGCAAGAGGTATAGAAGTGTCCAAGGATGGTAAAGACCTATGGACTGGTAACCTCACCCCCGGCGGCCCGGTATACCATTACCACAGTGATATACCCGGTGTACTTCCGTATGATTTAGTGGAAGAAATCTCCGTCGACGATTACGGTAACCCAATATTTCAGTTCATGATAACAACAGTCGATTGGGGACCTGACAACACTTTATGGTGTTCACACGAAACGGAAGATCCGGAGCTACAGTCACAGAATGGGCTTGTGGTACTGAATTACAACACTATGGAGTATGCAACTTTATATATGCCGGAGGTACCTGAAGGAAGCTACAACGGGCCACGTGGTGTCGCGTTCAGCCTATCCGGTGACACCGCATATGTGGTATCATTCAACGGCCATAGAGTTTGGCGATATGTTGTCTCCACAGGTGTAGAAGAATACAACCAGGTAGCTTCTTGCTATAGGTTGGAGAATCATCCTAATCCGTTCCGTCATATGACAACAATTACATTTACTTTGGTTAAGGATGGGTTTGTCGATTTGAAAGTTTACGATATCAATGGCCGTATTGTGAAGACATTGATAAATGAACATATGACACCGGGTAGCTACGAGGTGCAGTTTGATGCAACAACATTACCTTCAGGTACGTATTTCTGTCGTATGGAAGTGGATGGTCAGGTTACAACACTTAAGATGTTGGTTGTGAAATAAGTAGTGTAAGATATATTTCTTACATGGTAACAGCAATAAGAACGTGGGCTGTAATCCCTTTTCTCTTATCGTGTCAAATCCTATCCGCAGGTATTAACGATGAGTTTCGTGCGACATGGGCAATCACATGGGACATATATAGCCCATACGGTAACCCATATACCAGCCAACGCCTATGTCGACAGGTGATGGCACGTCACAAACGTGCCAACATGAACGCTGTGCTGTGGCAAGTACGGCAGAACGGTGAAGCATATTATCCATCATCATATGAACCTTGGGGAAGATACATCGGGCATCAGGATCCAGGTTACGATCCGCTCGCATACGCTATAGAGGAGGCACATAAACGTGGGCTTGAACTCCATGCGTGGGTTAATGTCTTCCATGTATCAGCATTCTACCCCGGTGCACCCGCTTATGAGCATCAGAACTGGATATGCAGGGACGGCTATGGACAGCCAATGGAAGAGTACAGGTGTTTTTCGCCCGGCCTCGATTCCGTAAGAGATTACACCGTAAAGGTTATAATGGAGATCGTACGTAACTACGATATAGATGGTATACACCTCGATTATGTGAGATGGAACGAATATACAAGCGGCAAAGAGGGTGAATTGCTGGCAAAGTCCATCCCCGAGGAACGTTCACTCGATGGCTTCATAACACCTGAGCTGCTCAAAGCATTACAGGAGGCACCACCCCGTAACCGTTACCTGTACGATATTGAGCACCCATGGGATACTGTACCACCGGAGGGGTTCGACACATGGGAGGATTGGTGGCGCTGGTCAGTCACCGAATTCGTACGTGTGCTGCACGATTCCATACAGGCGGTGAAACCCTGGGTACGCTTATCCGCGGCGGTTTTGGGTAGATACAACTGGGGTAGCTGGCAAGCCTACGGGATGGTTTTTCAGGATGCAGCATTATGGTTTAACGAAGGTTATGTTGACCAGCTCACCCCCATGCATTACCATTGGACGACACCTGCAGGGTTCTACAACATGCTATGTGGTGAATATAATTGTTGGGAACCATGGATCCAAGAAGGTATAGCAGCTGGTCGGCTATATACGGTGGGGCCGGGTTCGTATATCCTCGACATGTATGGTGTGTGGGATAACCATCCCGCTATCGTTGACACGTGTAGGACCATACAATGGGTGGATGGATTCCAATTCTTCAGCTACGCTACATGGTGTAGCCATGACTATTGGGATGAAGCTGGTAGCACATTCTTCAACCGCAAAACCAAGATACGTGCGATGGGGTTGATAGATAGCATACCACCAGAACCGGTGCAGATTGAACTAAATAAGATTGACTCTTTAACATATGCAATAACCGTTTTGCTGGAGGGTGCAACCTCAGATACGAATTACTGGTTCGCTATATACAGGTCACCTGATAGCATTATTGATGTATCGAACGACGATATCATACACATACATTTTGGTGATAGTAGCTTCATTTACGTGGATAGCTTCGACGGTACACAGGATTATAACGGTAGATACTACTATGCTGCTACAGTGTTTGATAGATACTGGAACGAATCTGACATATCAAATGTTGAAGCGTCCGACTCGATACCGTCGTTTGCACCTATCGTCGTGTATACGGTACCTGCAGATAGTGATTCAATATCTATTACAGGTAACATCACCGTGGGGTTCTCCAAAACCATGGATACGACATCGTTTGATGACACCACGATAAGTATTGAACCCCATATTGGTATTGCGCAACTGCTATGGGCTGATGGTAACAAAACGCTAACAATTGTACCTGATGGATACTTCCAGTATGATACATGGTATGAACTAACCATACAGCCATCGGCAAGCGACATAAATGGTAGGGCGCTCGATGGTAACGCTGACGGTATAGAAGGTGACCCGTTTGTACTGCGGTTCAAGACGTTTGCGCATGACGATATACCACCACATATCGTATATACGTACCCGACCAGTGGTGAAGATAGTTTCGACATACAAGATATAATCACGGTGGTGTTCGACGAACCCATAGACACAAATACGTTGGATACCGTAAGTGTCAGGCTATACTGTGGATGGACCATGTTACCGATAGCGTTTACACATACGGTGATGCACGGTAAGTCAATCTTATGCATACAGCCTGAACAACCGTTCACCCCCAACACCGACTATACGGTGTTGTTATCACATACACATCACATAACAGATACTGCAGGTAATCCCATGTCATCACATGTGGTGATCAATTTCCATACAGCAGCTGTAACCTACACCGAGCTGGTGATGATAGAAGATTTTACATCACCTGGAACATGGTGGCAACCCGAACAGAGTGGGTCAACACATGGCATCGATACATCCATGGTTGCTTAGGGAGTATCTTGCGGGTGGTGCACCACGTGAGATAATATTTGATACCACCTATGTGTTGCAATGCTATGTTTTTGGTGATCACAGCTATAACAGGTTTAGGTTCTGTGTCGACGATAGTACCATGGATGAATCGCAATTTCATGAAGTTTCAAAATGGCTAACCCTGAACTGGTACGGATGGCGGTTGGTTGAGTGGCGACTGAGCGATCCCAACAGTGTTGGATACTGGACGGATGATGTAGGTGACCGTACATTAAACCCGCCGTTGAGGTTTGATAGCTTTCAACTCACACATGAAATCGGTGATTCCGTCAGTGGTGTGATATACATCGATGAGCTACGACTTGTGAGGAAAGCTCAAATAGGTGTGGAAGAACCCTCCACCACATGTGTGACGTTGAGTAACTATCCCAATCCGTTCAATACTAAAACGATGATAGTATTCTCGTTACCCAAACCCGGTGTGGTTGAACTCACAGTATACGATGTCACAGGCCGTGCGGTGGCTACACTCGTTAATGGGTTGATGGGTAAAGGGCGACACGAGGTTACCTTCCATACACCCAATGATATGGCGGCTGGGGTGTACTTCTACTCATTGAGGTTTGATGGCAAATTATTCACAAACAAGCTACTCCTCGTAAGGTAAGGTGGTGACAATCTTAACCATTTTCTTGATTTCGTATCAACCCATGTACGAGTTGAATAACGACGAGTTTCGTGCGGTATGGGTTATCACATGGGAGCAGCTCGACCCTGTTTGGCCACACCCGGATAACAGGGATAGGATATGCGAGATACTGGATAACATAAAAGCTGCAAACATGAACGCAGTACTGTGGCAGGTACGTCAAAGCGGTACTGCATACTATAGGTCATCTTATGAGCCGTTCGGTAAATACATGTTTTACAGTGATCCAGGTTACGATCCATTCGCGTATGCGGTTGAACAAGCGCATGCGAGGGGGTTGGAGATACATGCATGGATGAACGTGTTCGAATGTAGGGGTGCAGCGGAGATCGTAAGGAATTACGATATAGATGGGTTGCATCTCGACTATGTTCGATGGAATGAGTTCACCACCCCAGAACGTACCGAACAACTCAAACAGCTTATGAAAGAAGGGTTAACCCCAACCGATATGATGCACGAATTTGTTCATAACAAAAAAGGACGCTACCTGTACGATGTTGAACATCCCTATAAAGCGGGTGTACCGGAAGGGTTTGATACGTGGGAGGATTGGTGGCGCTGGTCGGTTACCTGGGATACATGGCAAGCTTATGGTAGGGTATTCCAAGATGCAGCATTGTGGTTCAACAATGGCTATGTGGATCAGTTGATGCCAATGCATTATCATTGGACAACTCCGGACGGGTTTTATGATGCATTAACACGATGGGAGCCCTCAATCCAACCCGGTATAAACGAAGGACGGTTATATACCGTAGGGCCGGGTTCGTATAAATTTTCCTTAAATGGTGTATGGGGTAACCATCCATGGGTGATCGCAACCTGTAGGGGGTTTACGTGGGTGGATGGGTTCCAATTCTTCAGCTACAGGTGGTGGGATGACCACCAATACTGGGTAGAGGCGAGCAAGACTTTCTTCATGCGAAAGACAAAAGTGTGAGTAAGTTGGACCCCTTAACGTATGAGATTAAGGTGACACCACCCAATGAGATGGTAGCAAACTGTTGGGTTGTAATTTATCGATCACCCGATAGTATTATAGATGTGGATGAAGATGAGCTTGTCGATATATACTTTGGTGATACAACTTTCACACATGTGGAGAGATTCGACAGTTACACAACACAAAATAAATATTTCTATGCTGCAACAGCTATCGATAGGTACTGGAATGAATCACCGATATCAAACGTGGTACAGGTAGATATAGCAAAGATGATGCAATATAAGCCTATTTATAAGATGACATACGATGAGATAGATAAGCTCCTAAAGGAGATAAGCAAAAAGAAATGGACCATTTCGGAGAGGATCAACTTCTACTCGGAAAGGTTCCTCGGTATGCCGTACAAATTTGAGTGTGTAGGTGATGGCCCCTACGCTATGGTTGAGAATTGGCCATTGGTGAACCTACGTGAAACCAACTGTATGGCACTATGTGAACACGTATTGGCGATGGCGATCAAGGACGATATCACATAGAAAGTTTCTCAAAAATAAAGGTATAGAGGATATGCAATATGTGAAACCCGACCGCAAGCTTACGATAGATTATGTACCGATGGATATGCTGTTGATGGTCCAAGATAGTGTGAAGGCTGGCGATATAGGGGCGTTAATCTATGCGAATAGGGATGACGTATTCTCTGCACATATGGTGCTCGTAGCAGAGAAGGGTGGTAAGAAATACATCCGTGAAGCCACCAGCAAAAAGGGTACGATTGACACCCCTTACGAGGAATGGGTCAATACAATGAAGGTAACCAACAAATATCTTGGGATGGCTTTCATGAGGGTACGTGATGAGCTAAACAAACCCGGTAAAATCATACTACCGTGGGAGATACATAGACTGAAGGCGCGATTGGATGAAGACGGGGGTTAGCTACTTCGGTAATAGGAACCCCAAATGGGTAAAACACGATATGCGTGATATAGTGGAACATAACTGTAATTTCGTCCTACATACATTTTCGGAGTTCGATAGGCTGTTCTATAAGGATACCATGAAAGCGATCGTTGATATATCGCATGAGATGGGGCTTGAGGTTTATGTCGATCCATGGGGGGTTGGTAACGTATTCGGTGGCGAACCGTTCTCAAAAATAGTAAACGAGCACGAGATATGTCAGGTAGATAATAAGCTCAACCCACTACCAGCAGCTTGTGTTAACAACCCCAGATTTGTCGACTTCATGTATCGCTGGATAGAAGATGTGAAATATATCGGTGGTGATGTATTATTCTGGGATGAACCACATTTCTATAACCCAGATAGTGGATGGGCATGTAGATGTAAATACTGTCAGGAGGGGTTTAAGAGAGCGTTCGGCTATGATATGCCCGAAACTCTCAACCCCGATATCCTGGAATTCAAAGAGCTGAGCATAGTGAGGTTTGTGAAGCAGCTTGCAGAATATGGTAAGAGATTAGGTATGCGATCCGCTGTTTGTATGTTGCCACAGGAGAGTGATAAATCCAACGTTAACGATTGGGAAAAAATAGCAGCCATAGATAGTATCGATATCATAGGTACAGACCCTTACGAATACCATAGGACGGATTTCATCGATAGAATAAGAGGTTACGCAGATAAGGTATACAATATAGCGGGTAAGTTCAACAAGGATGGACAGCTATGGGTACAGTGTTTCTCTATAAAAGAAGGTGAGGAATGGAAAGTCAAAAAGGCGGTTGAAACCATCTATGAGACAGGTATCAGAAACATAGGGGCATGGAGCTACGAAGGTACAAGCTATATGTCGTACGTAAGATCCGACAACCCCAGGAAGGTGTGGGAAACGTTAAAAGAAGCGT
>NMUJ01000055.1 GCA_002256535.1 Caldifarciminota bacterium 4484_18 | reverse complement strand
AAACGTGCGGTGAAATTAGCTCCCAAAGATGCAAACATATGGGACACATTGGGTGAGGTACATTTCCGGCGTGCTGAATACCGAGAAGCAGTAAAAGCAGAATCAACAGCGGTTGAGCTCGATCCCAACAACAAGCTATTCAGGAAGAAATTAGAGAGATGGAGAAAGAAGTTAAAAGAGTGAACTGAACAGGTTGATAGCTGACCATCACTTTCACAATAGTAGAAGATATATCATATGTAAACCCGAACGTAAATTCATGGAGTTAGCTCTCAATGCCGCATATAGAGGTATAGAGCGGGGAGATGGTGGCCCATTCGGTGCATGTATTGTGAAGCATGGCATGGTGATTGCTGTCGCCCATAATACGGTATTACGTGATAAGGATCCTACCGCACATGCTGAAATCAACGCAATAAGGTTAGCAAGTAAAAAGCTGGGTACTTATGAGCTATCAGGATGTACGATTTACACTACGACAGAGCCATGCCCGATGTGCTTCTCCGCCATACACTGGGCACGTATCGGATGTGTGGTTTATGGTACTAAGATAGAAGATGTTAGCAAGCGGGGGTTCAATGAACTACCAATAAGTAGTCATCACCTGAGGACACTCGGTAAAAGTGATATCATTATCATCCCCGACTTTATGCGTAGCGAGTGTATGGAGTTGCTTAAGTTTTGGGATAAATTGCCCAGCAAACAAACGTACTAAGCTTCCCTAATTTCAATATCACCCGATGCTGTGTGTAATTTAAGAGTATGTTCACCCGTGTTGAGCTTTAGCTTTAGGTAACCCGGACCTTTTTCAATACATTCACCAGCTACATCGTATGTAAGGTCGCCAGACCTGGTCTCCGCATCTATGGTGAGGTTTGCATCTTTTGGCACATATACAATGATATCACCTGAGGCGGTCTCAAGTTCACCATCTGCTGTGGAGTTCAATTTCAGTTCGATATCACCACTTAATGTTTTAGCCTCAACGTGTTCGCCCAACAATGTACCTTCTATACTGCCATGTATTGCGTAGATATATAACTCATGCACACGGGGGAGTTCAACCTCAATATCGCCTTCGGGTGACTCGATCACCAGCTCATCATCTTTTACACTTTTATAGATCGAATATCCATATACCTTGACACGATCGGGTTGCATACTCTCTTTGATGGTGACATCACCCGCCATGGATTTGATTTTCACTTTTGGCTTGATAGGTGTATCGATTTCGGATTCACCGCCTACCCTATACACACGGAGATGATCACGAATCTCATCCCCTATGAGTGAAATGGTGCTCTCAATAAACTGCGAGATTGAATCAATCACGTCACGCCTGAACTTACGTGACCCATACCTATACGGTTCGCTACGTGATAATGCCTCCAATAAGCGGGCTGCCTCATCGACGGTTATTTTACCTTCCTCTAACATACGTAAAATACGTAATCTTGGATCCATCTATTTAATTTCTTGCCAAAAGTAGATTTGTCAACCTACTGATAGAGTTTGAATAATAGGTACGGTAGCTATTTTATCCTGTGTAAGGTAACTCCAAAGTATGCCAGTGGGTTTCTTATGTTTGGTATCAGTTTTGATGACACGTTTTGGGGTCACAATATAATCCACAGGTATATCGTGTGCGGTAACTGGTATATCAAGATCTACCACTTGTAATTCATGTACAGTTGTGACAATCGGTGTCATCTCGTCAATTAAGTTAAACGTACGTAATATCGCATATTCGAGGTCGGAGAATCTTGATCGTAGCTGCACGATGTGGCTCCGTCATCCTATCAGGTAGCAGCTCCACGAAACACTTTAGCTCACGTAACCTCGGTACCGCCATGTACAACCGCCATGTACACGATTTTACCCTCACGTAGTGCGAGCTCACGTACGGGTTGTTGAGGTGCATCTGGGTTACATTTTACCACCCTTGCATTACGCCAGATGGGAAGCTGGGCTAACCTCTTAGCTGCTGCGTTACGGCCGACGAAATTGGGTATCCTTCCGTAAGCACCCGGAAATAATGTCACCTCCTCTTTCTCCATAAGTTGCCACATACGTTCACGTAGTTGGCGTTTGAGTTGTTTCACCTTCTGTAGATCGTCATCCATGTTTACAATATGTGGTGACTGGACAGGCTTCACAACGCTGTTTTTTGCAATATTCCAGATAGATGCGTACAAGTTGTGACTCCACCTCTGTGAGATAGGAATCAGGTAGGGCCAACCTTTTAGCAACCTCGATACTGAACTGCGATATTGATGGGTTAGCTTTCTCCCATACACCACGGAGTTCACGCAAAAATATATTCACAGCGGTGGGGCCTACCCCCTTGAACTCCAACAACTTACGTTCGAGATCGTCGCCATCACGTGCATGCTCGTGGATGGTGTCAATATCACCGTACTGGTCAAGCAATTTCGTGCATATAGCCAGTAGATTGGATGCGGTCGAAAAATCATATCGTACATAGCCACCGGCATCTAACACCTGCACAAGGCGATCCCAACCCGCATCTATTATAGCTTTGGGTGAAGTGAGGGTGGCTTCGATAAACTTTTTGAACGTCGATTTGGCGATATCCGCTGATATGCGTTTAGCAAACAGTATACTGGCGATAAACCATTTGAACCTATCCTCAGGTTGGGTGAGATCCAAACCCAACTCTTCCGAGTAAGATGGTATATTGCGTAATTTCTGTAGAACTTCTGGGTGGGTCATTCTTCTATTATCACACCCCATTCAGTGACCACAAACCCATCACGTGTGAACTTCGGTATATCAGGTGGCGCCAATACCCGGTATTGTTTTGTTGGCACTATGTATAGCCACAATCTCAATACGTTGTCAGGTGCTGGTGATACCTTCATGGGACAGATAAGGTCGATCTGTTCCAAAGTTATTGGATATATCTCGTAATATGGAGAACCCATGAGTTTATCACCCCAGTATTGGATGAAATCGTCACACTCCCTGGGGTTGAACCCATATTCTGGTAACAACCACTGTAGGAAGGATATGATTTCTGGTTGTGAGACACACCACCCGTTGGTACCGAGGTCAACGTATAGATATATGTTGGGCTTCCTAACCAACCCACCATAGAGTGTGGAGTCATACACTGTGAAGTTCGTGATTATCGGTATAACATGTATACAAGTATCGACCTGAACCGCATAATAGTCTGTATAGCTACCATACGTGAACAGCAGGTTATTCAACCCATTGGTTAACGTCAAGCTATCAATCCCACGTGCAGGCCCCAACGCAGGTAAAAGTATGTGGGGTTCATAAACCCCCAGTAGCTCAACCTTTATGGTTTTACCGTGTTGGATGAGGTTGAATTCGATGGTTAAGTTGAAGTTTGGATACCATTTCTCCGTCTCCATGTAAAGTAACGTGTAGGTATCGGATTTGATCAGATTGAATCTCACATTACCTTCGATGGGCAGCAATCGCCCTTTATAACAGGATACTAACATGAAACCCCATACCACCACATAGGGTAAATCTCTCCGCATCTTTAAATTTTATCCCGATGTGGTTGCTGTCAATCATGCGTTACAAGCGGGTTGATGACTGATTGACCACCTCCATCGCGGGATAAAATATTTTAATATGTCCACCATCGGTATACCACGTGCATTGTTTTACTATTATAATGGTGATAAATATGTAAGGTTTTGGCAACAGGTTGGGTTCGACGTGATTGTATCACCGCCAACCAACCGCAAGATAATGGAGCAGGGGTTGAAACTATCCAACACCGAATTCTGTGTACCGGTGAAGGTCTTATGTGGCCATGTGTGGTATCTACGTGATAAGGTTGACTATATTTTTATACCTCGAATATTGGGGGGTGAACTCCACGGTAGACGTCGATATGGGTGTCCGAAGTTTATGGGCCGGATTTACCACCCATCATCGCAGTAGATGTGGAGCTCGATCCACGCAAATTATGTCGAGCATTTATCACCACATGTAAAGCTATGGGGGTTAATAAATCACGTGTGGTGAACGCATTAGACATACTACTGGAAGATGAAACCAAACCCACACCCACAGTGGAAGGTGACCTCATCCTCGGTGTGGTCGGTCACCCATATTTACTTTATGATGAGTTTCTGAACCTTAACCTGCTCAGTAAGCTCTCTGATATGGGTGTAACCTACGTCACATCAGCAGATATTGATCACACCATCCTGGATACATATATAAAGCAGGATTACGATGTGTACTGGCTATATGAGCGTGAGATGATAGGTGCAGCAAACTATTTCGCTACAAATCGCAAATTCAACGGCATAATCTACTGTGTAAGCTTCGGGTGTGGCCCCAGTTCAGTGGTGTCTGAGTTCATGCAACGTGTTATAGCTAAACGTATACCGTTGTTGATGTTGGTGCTGGATGAACATGCAACCGAAATTGGCCTATTAACTCGCATAGAAGCGTTTTGTGATATGCTAAGATGGAAGTAAGGGTAGGTGTACCACACATGGGTAACTTCTACATAGCGTTTGAGACATTGGTACGGGAATTAGGTATCATACCCGTGATACCGCCACGGCCATCACGTGCGAGTATTGAGTTCGGTATCTCACATAGCCCTGAATTTATATGTTTTCCGTTTAAGGCTACATTGGGTGATCTGAAGATGGCGCTCGAGCTTGGTGCTAACACGTTGGTATGGTTTGAAAGTGCATGGTCGTGTAGGTTCGGTTATTATGGTAGGTTACAGCATAGGATATTAAAAGATCTCGGGTATGAGTTTAATAGCCTTATACTTTCAGGTAACCCCATAGATGCGTTTCGTGATACACGTAAAGTGTTGAAGTTCGATATAATGCGGTTCGTCAAAGCCGTACGTATAGCTTATATTAAATCGAAAGCGGTTGAACTCACTGAGAAACTGGCATTCAACACACGACCGTTTGAACTTAACCGTGGCGATACCACCAGAGTGGAACGTACCGCACTACAGTTAATACGTAAAGCTTGTACTGTAGCTGAAATACGGCATCTACGTGGTAGGATAGTGGGGATGTTCAAATCCATACCTGTGGATAGAACCCGTAACCCCTTAAAAATATGGTTAGTGGGTGAAATCTATATGGTGCTGGAACCAGAAGCCAATCTCCACATAGTGGAGTATCTTGGTGAGCATGGTGTACTGGTGAGGCCGTTCACCACAATACATAATTGGACGTTCAGGTCTATACGTGCAGGTAGATACGGCCCAGAAGGTGAAGCTCACGCACGTAAGCTCGCAAAACCCTACCTACCATATTGCTTGGGTGGTGAGGAACAGCTATCCATTGGTTACACGATCATGGCTAAACGTAAAGGTTACGATGGTGTCATACATCTGCATCCGTTCACCTGTATGCCGGAGAATATAGCCTACCCTATACTACAGAATCTGAGCACCCGATATGATATACCGCTGCTCAGTATATCATTGGATGAACACACTGAAAGTGTTGGCTTATTGACACGTGTGGAGGCGTTCCTCGATCTACTACAACAGCGGCATACTAACGGCTGACAAATCTGCTATCCTTTATATAGAATCGCATATCGATGGGAAGGTCACCTTTCACACCTATGCGTTTGGAAGTTAGGATTATCGGTTTGTAATCCGAATCCACAACGAACAGGTTAGAGGTTTCATCACATATGTCAATATTGTGATGCTTTTTGGTGATCCTCAACGCTTGTGTGAGTTTGGCTGGCCCTGTGGTTAAGTTGTAGAGATCGGTCTCTTTACGGAAACGTTTCATCAGATTGATACCAGTTAGGGGTTCACCCGCCCGTATGAGGACGGCGGATGGTGTACCTTCAGGTTCTGTAACTATATTAAGTAACCACCCACCATGCACCATGTATATGAGGGTTTTGCCGGGTGGCCCCCACATCACCTCAGTAAGCCGGGTACGTCTACCACCATATGCACGTGAGGCGGGATCGTCTGGCCCATAATAAGCTTCGGTCTCTGTTATCATGACCTTTAGATAGATTGTACCCAACCGCCGTACGAGTATTTTACCGAGTAGATCGCGGGCCACATCACGTGGATCACGTGCGTAGAAGGTACACGGTAGAGTGCAGTAGCTACACATATTCTTAAAGTATAGTGTGGATCGATAAACTGGCCACCTAATAGCTGAATGTTTGACTAACCCATATTATGAAGTATTTTTATGAGATGAACGTAATTTCGCTTTTCCTATGTTTGCTACCCTACTGGTATGGTACTTATTTGGGTGAAACCAAGGTCGGTTACATACGACGTGAAGTCGATACCACCGCAGTAGGGTATGAATTTAGTGAACTACAGCATATTGAGCTTAACATGATGGGTGTACGTAGGGTAGCTACATCATTTGTGGTATACCATACAGATAAGGGGTTAAAGATAAACGAATTTACGTTTGAGTTTAAATCCGAAGCACAACACTTGATATGTGAAGGTACAGTCGATGATAAAGCTTTGCTTCTTGATATCACAACAGATGCTGGTCATAGTGATAAACGTGTTACACTAAGCGAGCCACTTTACGCGTTGACCATACTGCCATTCATTGCAATACGTGAAGGTAACTTTACCGATAGATATTTGCTGTTCGACCCCACTACATTATCGGTAGAGTATGCCACGGTGGATATCAACAGGGGTGATACATTAGAGTTGACCATAAATTTCCTTGGTACCACCACACGTATGTGGGTAGATACCACCGGGGTTGTGCTCAAAGAAGAGGGTCCAATGGGTGTATTGAGTAAGTTGGAACCTGAATCACTTGCGATGAAGCTGGCAGGTGAAACCCGTGAGATAATGGCGTTTGCAGCTATACCGACGAATGTGACCATATCACATCCACGTAGGGTGAAATACCTTAAAGCCATAGTGAAGGGTGAATTCCTACAGGATGAACGTCAATCCCTACGTGGTGATACACTCATCGTACGTGTGGTTGAACCCATACCACCATATCGGTTGATAGAAGGGCATACTGAAGCAACCCCATTGATACAGGCGGATGACCCACAGATTAAACAATTGGCACGTAAGATAACGAGATGGTCGATAAACAACTGGAGTCGCGTACAGAAGTTAGTGCACTGGGTATCTGATTATGTAGAGGATTTCCCTACGGTATCGGTACCGTCAGCGGTTGACGTACTCAAATGGAAGAAAGGTGATTGTAACGAACATGCGGTATTATTCTGTGCGTTAGCACGTGCGTTGGGTATACCCTGTGAGATAGTCGCTGGTATAGTCTACATGCAGGGTGGATTCTACTACCACGCATGGAATCGCGTGTATCTTGGACGTTGGGTGGATGTCGACCCTACGTTCGATCAGGTGCTGGCAGATGCTACACATATTGGGTTGGTACTGGGTGGGCTCGAACATCAAGCTAAGATCATGGAACTTGTAGGTAAAATTAAAATAGAAATATTGGAATATAAAGAATA
>NMUJ01000054.1 GCA_002256535.1 Caldifarciminota bacterium 4484_18 | reverse complement strand
CGTTGTTTGACCTCATGCTTACAACTACAGACAATGAGAAATGGTATCAACCAAGCATTCCTCCACATACAATTATCTTCGCTGTACTAACAACCACCACGAAAGTATTGCGCTTAACAATGTACCACCTACCTCAAGATAATCCTCCCACCATTTGAATCCCACACGTGGTACGTAAATGATATCACCTGGCTCTATCCTAAGATCTGTGTTGTAGGGGATAAACTCCGTGCCGCGTTTCACCTTAATACTTTTCGTGTGCGCTCGCTCCGTTAACCCACCCGCTGCTGCTATGTAGTAATCGGCAGTAGCACCCGCTATATACGGGAACATACCAGGGGCCTTAACCTCACCCTCAACCCCCACTTCATGAGGTAACGAAGGTATCACAATTACATCTCCATGTTCCAACGGCAAATTCTGTGAAGTATCATTGTATACCAGCAGTCTATACACATCAGCTGACAAAACTTGTTCCCCCCTTATAATATGAACGTTTTTGAGATCCGCCCATGGGGTGATACTTTCTACCCTCAAGATTACATCTTTTAACCTATCTCTTTTGTCGAGCTCAACAATCGTAGCCTCCGCTTTCGTAACCTCTGCTTTACTGGGTAGTTCAATCGGCACGACCATTCCCTCTGGGTACAACCTCTGCAATGGTTTGCTTTCCTCACCAGAAGCAGCCATCTCACCGATAACTTTTACCCAACGTTTACACGGTTGCACCACAATGATGTCCTCATCACGTACGAATGGATTTTGTGTTATATCGCCCTGCCTTTCGTAATCCATGAGATTTACAACTAAGCTATCGCCACCCTTCCTTTTGATCACAACCTCAGTAAACGATGCATTTGCCTTGGGGTACGCAATATTAATAGCATCAAGCACCCTATGGAATGGCGTAAGCTTGTACTCACCCGGTTCATATACTTCTCCCACCACATGTACTAATATCGTTCTAACCGTGGAGACAAAAAGGCATACCTCCACACCTGGGATTATTTTGTTGACACGAACACGTACCTCATCCTCCACTGCCTTCAACACCCTATCCTTCACGTATATAGTGTCAACCCAGAATAGTCCACTCAACTCACCCCGTAAGTTACCCAACACAATTACACAAAATCCATGGGGGTTGACCGTCAGATTTCGGATATAGTTTACTTTTCCCTTAAGTACAAGTGTCAACACATCACCCGGGCCTAACATATAAGTATAGGGGTCAACATATGGAGCTATTGTGAGTTGGGATTCTTTATATCCCTCCGTATACCTCAGCTGGTATTGAGGCACTCTACTGTTCAGTAAATTCACAATAAATATAAGTGCCACGAACATACTATTTAATTATAACATGAAACCCATTTAGGTCAATCGCTATTTCAGGAACATCAGTTATCAGCTGTTATATCCTCGTATATTTTATAGATATACGAAGCTATGTACTTTATGTGAAAACGTTGTCCAAATTTTCTTCGCCCATTTTCACCCAACCTTTTTGACAGCGCTACATCATTTAGTAAATAGCGTATCGCGTCTGCAAGCGCTTTTGGGTTACGTGGCGGTACCACCCATCCTGTAACGTTATGTTCGTTCACCCATGTTACCCCCGAATATGGTATATCAGTAGATATAACTGGCTTACTGTGATACATAGCTTCCACCTGTACGATACCGAACGCCTCACTACGTTCAATGGATGGTAACACAAATAAGTCACATGCAGCATAGTAGTTACCCAGAGTATTGGATGGTACGTACCCAAGTAACTTGACCCTACCCTCTAACTTATGGCATCGGATGAGCCTCTCCAACCTCGTGTAATATGGCCCTATACCGATAATAATAAGGTAAGCATCGACCTCCCTCATTGCTTGTATGAGGTACTCAAATCCCTTATAATATACCAGCCGCCCCACCGTCAGTATAATAGGCCTATCTCTATAGGTAACTTTTATCTTTTCAACACCCTCGTGGGTTGCTTCAATACGGTGTGGATCCACCCCCAATGGTACAACGTGCACCTTATCGATAAACCGGTTAAGTAACTGCGACCCCTTAACATAATATGGAGAAGTTGCTATTATAGCATCAGCTTTATCAAGTAGCTTCATCACCATCCATTCATAAATGGGTGAAAATATCTGCTGACGCACAATATCACTATGCCAGTGCACTACAATCGGGATACGTGAGTTATCCAATATACAGGCGAGCGTTGCCAATGGGTGTGGCAGATGAACGTGCAATATCGAGTAGTGTGGTATCAGTGCCTTCAACCACCCGTACAAGTTAAGTGTTATCGGACATGACAATATATTGCCTATTCGACCTAACCCATATATAGTGTAAAATGGCGTACGGACAACTCGATCCCTCAAACCCTCCCTCACACAGAGTAAATCCACATCAATGGACCTGCAAAGATATTTGAGCAAATCCACAATAAACGTCTCCATACCACCTTTTACTGGTGGGCAAAATTTACCTACATGTAGTACCCTCATATGCTTTCTGTCTTTTGGCTTTCAAATACGCGGAACGTACGGCTTCCATAAATATGGGGAAACCATCAACCCATACCTGTCGTAACATATGCAGTATATCCACGATATTAAGTAAAACAAACATTGGCCAATATGTATGCCGAAAATGTTTAAAAAAGAAGTAAAACTGGTTAAAAAAGTAGTAAAAGTGACGCTCCTTTTGGCTGTAGCTACGTGCACCACCTGCTGGTAACCCCAAATGCATGAGCTGTGCTTTACCGTTGTAATATATTTTCCAGCCCCTCTTCCTGAGCCTTAAAGATATTTCTGTCTCCTCACGTTGACACGACCCCATGAAGTTCTCGTCAAACCCTCCCACTTCAATAACACAATCCTTCCTCACCGCCATGTTACATCCTATCAATGTATCAACCGGCTTCACTACATCAGGGATATCAAATCGCAGAAACACCTTCATGGGGTGCGACAACCGCCTCATATGTGTCACCCGTCCCGCTACACCTGCTATATTATCGTCGATCTCAAATGTATGACAAAGTTCCTTAAGCCATCCCACATCCGGTATACGTACATCATCATCTATAAAGACTACCAGCTGCCCTTTTGCAATACTTATCCCCCGATTACGTGCACGTACCATACTCGGGGTGTTTAGCCTTATGTATCGTACATCGTTTGGTGGCTCAACCAATGGCGTATCACTCTGGTCAACCACTATTATTTCAAATTCACGTGTGGTCTGTTGTTGTTTAACATCCTCAATCACATTTAGCAACGCATCATGTCGATTGTATGTAACTATTACCACTGACACATACGCAGCCATCACAATCGCATGAGGAAATGCACCAACTTGGGTATCTTAACCCTCCAATCAAGATACCGTTCCGCATATTCACGCATCATCGAAGGATGCTCACTTACACTCATCATCCTGTTTGCAAACCCCCAAATTTCATCAACATCGACTGGCGACTCATCAGCTTCAATTTTAAGCCTAAATTCAAACCCCTCACCAATATCCACATCATCACTGGCATCAACAAACGGTATACCTCTTGCACAATATTCACGTAGCTTGATGGATGCTGTCTCATTGAACCCACACCTGTGGATACCAAGTGCACCTATCCCCACATGTGCACGATTAAATAGCTCATCCAGCTCCCTACCTGGTGGTAAGAAGTTGTGAAATATCACTCTCCCCTCTAAACCAAACTTTGTAGTAAGTTTCTTTAACTTTGGCAGCTCGTCACCTTCACCCACAATCTCAAGTATCACCCCAGTTTTATCACTCATAGCCATACCTTTCAGTAACCTATCCAACCCATGCCAACGTTGTATCCTACCGACAAACAATAGCCTCAAAGGATATCGCTCCATCGACATTTTACGTACTGGATAACGCTCCACATCTATACCGTTACCCAATACAATTGCAGGTAACTTACCTCTCACTTTCATCTGATATGAAAGTACCTCATGTGTGACTGCGACCATACCAGATAGGTATCTACCCAACCGCCTTCCATACATAAACTCCAGCATAGCCTTGCTATAGCTTCTCTGCAGAAGATATTCATCAACTTCTTTAGTCTGATGTTCGGTTACAAGTTTGAACCCCTTCAAAGCTAAGGCATGAAATACCCTCAGCGTATAAGCATCAGGTGGATGATACCTGAAGTATACAATACCCGGTGGCATACGATTTAGTAGCCTATCCCTAAGATAATCTGCAACAAACCTACCCGCACGTAACTTACCTATATTTAGGTAACCTACAGTTGGGTCGACTGGCAATCTCACGATATTCACCCCTGATAAGTTGACATCCCCAATATCAGTAGCAGTGAAATAGAAAAGCGTAGTATTTACACCGTTTCTCTGCATAGCATTAAGCTGGGCAACTATCTTCTGGCCCACACCCGACCTTATGCTATCATAAACCACAGCTATATAATATAGTCGCATCTTAACACATTGTATGAAGCACCTAACATCAACCATATCCATGGCGATACGTACGACCGTACCAACATAACTTCAACCCCAAACACCACCAGTGTCACCAATACTGCTACTTCAAAGTCGTTCCTAAACATTTTTCTAGCTGTTTTGACCCCAAGATAGGATATCGCAAATAATATACTCAGTATCAAGCCCACAAAAACAGATACACCATATTCTGCCCAATAGCTCAAAATATTATGCATGTACATACCATATCCGCAGGCCTCTACCTCATACAGAAGTTTACCCGTTATGGGATAGGTTTCTATAACCTCATATCCAGCCAGAAGCTGTACCAATCTCACCCGTAGCGATGGATCACGTACACCTGTTGGAAATGCTATGGCTTTCATCTTGCTCACCACAAACGGCATAAAGCTCTCCTGTAACAGATACTCAACAGCAATGTAGGTGATACATACTATAGCTACCGTAAGCATTACAGTGCATGCCAACCGTGTAAACATACGCTTCAGATGCATTAGTTCAACCTTACCACCGCGTTCATATATAACACAAGCTATCACTCAATGCCAAGACAGTAAGCCTACCTCCAACACGTTCGATTATACCGAACCGTATAACCACTGCATGCCAAAAGATAAGCACCGAAAACGATAGAACTATCCATACCACTCTACCCGCAGGTTTTGAGATACCTTTCACAAAATCCATAAACCCGATCGCTCCCGCTATAAACATCACATAAGGGATGAAAATCAGATTGTAGAAATTGCTCAATGCTTCGCCCATACTATAATATGGATTAGTTGCAAACAATCGTGGTAGATTACATAAAAACATAACCATCATACTCACAAGTGCGCTAAAAGGTAACAAAAAGTGTATGTTACGAAGCTCATTAGCCCAAATATTGACTTTTAAGATCACAGGTAATGCAACCACCAGCAATATGAATGCTATGCGTGTCGATAACTCCAGCACACCCGTCTTTGTGAATCTACCCCATATGATGAAAGTTTGCAGAAAGGGTATCACCATAAACAACCAGATAAGGATAACCGTCCACCTGCGCAAGGAGATAGCATTTACGCTTGACATCTTGCCACCCGTAATGCCATAACCAGCAACCCTATATATAATAAAGTTTGTACTCCAGCGAATAGTCCTAACGCCCACACATCATTTTGAAAAAAATATTTACCCAGCAAAAAGCATCCAAACGTCGTGATACATAAACCAAGATTCCAAACCGTTGTCATCTCCTGACGTTGAAATACCTCGAACACAGTGGTTACTGGTACGACGATAAACCTTATCCACCACAATGGTACCAATACACGTGCAAAGATACCCGCTGTATACCATTCCGTACCAAACACTACAATGAAGAATCGTGGTGCAAATATCATCAACAGAGGGAAGGGTATCACCGATAGCAAGCCCACAAACCGCAACGTCTCCCGTAACGATCTGGTTGCCGTTCCAGTCGTACGCCGCTCTTCAGCTGCACGCTGTAAGAATATACGCCCTATAGTGCTACAAGCAAGTGTAAGTGGCATACCAATAACACGTTGCCCAAGGTAGTAGAATCCAGCTACCTGTGCCCCCCATAAATATGCAAGTAATATTGATGGGCTTTCACGTGCAACTGTATTCAACAATATAGAAGCTGTAGAATATGTAGGAAATTTCCTGTAATGTTTTGCCAACCTTTTTATATTATGCAGTTCTATCTCAAACCCTATACGTGGATTGATCGACCTACGCAAGTATAGCGCAGCAATAAAGTAACCGATTGCCACTCCGATCGGTAACCCCATCACGAATCTACACAATCCACCCACCGTTTGTGTAGCAGCAGTCATTGAACTTCGTACCACGTGTGATATCGATAGTTGCTTAATATATTTCCTACGTAATGTCATGTAACTGTATGTATTGTACACACCTAACGAAAATATACCAGCTGGTATCAGATGGATGACAGCATTCGGGAGCTGCCATCGCCTGACAAAAGGTATCACTTTCACCCCCATGAATAGTACCCCCCATATTAACAGCGTGGTTAGCGTCAGTGTGAATATAGAGAGCTGCACAATATTTATCGCCTCCTCATCATCCGTAGGTAACATCACCGCCAGTTCATACCTACCTGTTGCGATAACACCTATAATATTTACCACCGACATGAAGACCGCTAAGATGCCAAACCCCTGTGGCACATACAACCGCGTAAGTACGGGTGAGATTCCAAAACTTATCACCTGCGCTACTAACATACCTACACCAAGTATAAATGTGGAAGTTACGAACCTCCGATCCAGCATTCTCATGTTAACTCGTGAGCCATCGCATGAATCGCGTTCTTGACACGATATCGAGTAGTTGTTTCCTATTGCGGGAGATCACCTCATCAATATAGTAACCACATATTGTTACCCCAACCGTCACTATAACACCTATGACAAGCACAACCACAATTATAAGTAACCGTCGTGGCTTACCTTTTACTGGTAGGTATGGCGGGTCAAGCACTTCCAGCAGTGTAGCTTTTTGTTCTACATAAAATTTGGCACGTTCGTAACTTTCGCGTATAATTTCGTAATCTCTTTAATCCTATCGTGTAATACATCCATGCGGGCACGTAACTCCTCAATACTTGCGCCACTTGTAGCTGCATATTTTTTCAGCATTTCCAGCTCTATAAGTGTAGATAGATATTCGGCTTTCAACTCAGCTAATTCGTTCAACAATCGTTGTGTCTCTATTGAAGGGTTGAGTATCTTGTATCTGGTCTGAAACTGTAACAAACTATCTTCTGACACACGAAGCTTAAGTTCAACTTCCTTCATCTTACCTTCCAGATCTTCCAACACCTTATACCCCATATTTGATAACGATCTCTCCAGCACTTTATATGTTTCATCCAACGTCCGTTGTGCAACTTCATACGATAATCTTGGGTCAGTTGAACTTATAGCTACCGCGAGTATGTTACCCTCACGCGGTATGGTGCGGATCATCTTCTGTAGTCTTTCAAATGCCTCCTCTCTATTTTTACATTTGAACCGTTGAACTAAATTCAAGCTATCTATCACTGCATACCCCACACTACGTGATAGTATAATCTCTTTCACCAAATCGGACGGATTCCCCCCTATGTATAACCCCCTCTGTTGTGCCGAAACTATAAGTGCTGCCCATAGCTCTGCCCCAGGTAGTCTCGATGTAGCCAATGGAGGGAATAGCTTAAACGATGAAATATAGTTACGTGGCATAACAAAAGCCAACAATATTGCCATGAACAGAAAGCTACACAAATTGAACCACACCAGATAACGCTTGTACCAGAATATTCGTACTATATCACCTATAGTGGGTGGCTTATTTCCCTGCATGGTTCCTCCGAATAGGTTGAATTCACCCACCTATGGATTGCATCACGCCAATCTGGCATCCTAATCTTATTCGATCCGAGTGCCGAGAATTTAGGTCTTCTGGCTATGAGGTTCAATTCTGTCAACTCAACAGGTACAACTTCACCTTTTATATCCAACACTTCCATAAGGTGCTTTGTGAATTCATAACATGATACATAGCCCGAGTTGGCGCAATGAAATAGACCTGGCTCCATGTTGCTCACTATATCTTTGATCATATTTGCAACATCATTCACATATGTGGGGCTTATCACCACATCACGTGCCATACGTATATAACCCTTATCTCTTAGTTGAGCAACAACCTTATCCACGAGCGTCTTATGCTTACCTTCACCACCAAATATTGCACTTGTACGGATTATATAGTATCTACCCGCGTATTGACAAATGATACGTTCACCCATGAATTTCGACAACCCATATATGTTAATTGGGTTAGGACGATCATCCTCCAGATAAGGTGTACCCTTTTCGCCATCAAACACATAGTCCGTACTTATGAATACGAGTGTAGCATCCAATCTATTACATACATCAGCTAAATACTTGAGTGCAACCGTATTCACAAGGAAAGCCCTATCAGGATGTAACTCACACAGATCAGTAGGATGATACACCGCAGCATTGATCACAATCGTGGGGTTTAACTTCATCAATACAGATTCCACACTTCTCGGGTTCGTTATATCTAACATCTCATGCGTCACCGGTATACTGTTTGTACCAAAGACGTTCACCAATTCCTTACCCAACCTACCCGTGGCCCCTATTATAGCGACTTTCATGTTGATATAATAACCCTACATATATAGTGTCAATCTCTATTGTGGATAAATTGTTCGCCATATCTTTAGTTAATATGGGTAGCAAGCCATACGAAGTCATCGTCGTAGGTGGTGGCCCAATAGGTTCAGTACTTTCAAGGCGTTTAGCCCAACATGGCTTGCGGGTGCTACTCGTTGAGCGACGTTCAAGCTTCAACCCACCCTTTCGTTGTACCGGCCTCATAAGTCCAAGATGTTTGAAACTATCGGGTTTAGCTAAGGAAGCGGTGTTACGTGAGATCCGTGGCGGCTATATTTACGCACCCAATGGTTATAGTATCCAGGTGGAGTCAAACATCCCCAAACTCTATGTGATCGATCGCCCCCGATTCGATAAGTTACTTATTGAGCGTGCTGCTGATACAGGTGTAGATGTGTGGTTAGGCTGCAAGGTTGTAAGGCTTGAGAATAATAAAGTATGGGTAGAGCGACACGGAAGTTATACCACCGTAACGGGTAGGCTCATAGTGGGTGCAGACGGTGCCAACAGTAAAGTTGCCAGCTGTGCAGGTTTCCCACCGATACATAATGTGTTAATCGGCCTACAAACCGTAGTCCCCTATCGTCCCAAAAAGGATGACTTTGTAGAAATCTTCCTCGGTAGATCGATAGCACCCAATTTTTTTGCCTGGATTGTACCAGCTGAAGATGGGTTGGCAAGGGTAGGTCTTGCCACCGATAGAATAGGGGCTGGCTACCACTATCTCATGAATTTCCTGAACACCCGTAACCTACAACCACAAAGTATACGGAGCGGGCTCATCCCCATCGAAACGCGACGTAGGTTCGTACAGGGTAATGTACTGCTTATTGGTGATGCTGCCGGTCAGGTGAAACCCACCTCTGGTGGCGGCATATATCCCGGGTTGATGGCCACTAAATTGGCTACAAAGGTGATCGTCCGCTACATAAGCGAAAGATTATCAGAAAGATACCTCACCACCTACGAAAGATGGTGGCGTTCAACAATCGGTAGCGAACTGAAAAGGGGCTCCCTGCTACGGAAGTCATTGAATCTGTTGGATGACAACATCCTGAACTATATCTTAAAGGTGCTCGACCATCCACACATATTGCGATTAATAGCAGATTATGGGGATGTGGATTACCCAAGTCGGGTAGTACAGAAGTTGCTACAGCATCCAGCGGTTTGGTTACAATCGTTACCTTTTAGGTAACAAATAACTTATAAATGGCTTGAATTTCACCTATCTTGTGGTATATTTAAGAATGAATTTTGTTGTAACAATCGATGGTACTGCTGCCTCTGGCAAAAGTACAACCGCGATAGGGGTAGCAGAGAGGTTGGGCCTATTTTATATTGATAGTGGTGCCATGTATCGTGGTGTAGCGCTTGCTGTATTACGTGCAGGTATCGACATAACCGACCGTCACGCTATCGCCAATTTGGCACGTAAGCTTAAATTCGATTTCAAAATAGAAGATGGCAAAGTAAGAGTCTTTATGAACGGCGAAGATATATCAAACATTATACGGGGGTCGGAAATATCTGAACTCTCGTCGGTGATCGCCACATACCCTGAAGTACGTAAGGTGCTGGTCGCTATGCAACGTGAGCTCACCAAACGTGGTAATACAATATGTGAAGGTCGTGATATGGGTACGGTTGTCTTCCCCGATGCAGCTATCAAGATTTATATGGATGCATCGCTCGAAGAGCGTGCACGTCGTAGGTTAAGAGACCTTCACCGTAAAGGAGAAAAGGTTACCCTTGAAGAGATAATAACAAGTTTAAGGCAGCGTGACGAACGCGACAAAACCAGAAAACATAGTCCATTGAAGCCAGCACCTGACGCCATCCATATAGATACTACAAATTTGACCATCGATGCGATGAGGAGATAAACAAAGTTGTGAACCTAATAAAACGTAAGCTCAAACAGCATGAAGCTCCGCTATAGGATAGCAGCCTTCATAATCAGAACAGTATGGAAATTATTCTTCGGCTTCCGCATAGAGGGTATTGAGAACATACCACCCAAGGGAAGGTTAATAGTTGCAGCTAACCATAGATCAAATTACGACCCACCACTCATCGGTGCAGCTGCAGGTACACGACGTGAGCTCTTCTATTTCGCCAAACTGGGTCTGTTTACACCAAGTAAATGGTTTGCATGGTTGATACGGAGTTTCAATGCATACCCGGTAGATACAATGAAGTTCGATCTACCCGCATTACGTAAAACTGGCCACCTACTGGAGTGTGAATTGGGGTTGCTTTATTTTCCAGAAGGTACACGTAACAGGACGCCACTCGATTTTTTGCCGGCCAAACCCGGTCTCGGCTATATTGCTAAGAGATACAAGGCACCCATATTACCAACCCTTATCATAGGTACAAATATACCATTGTGGCGGTTAGCCTTACGGCGTGGTAAGGTTAAAGTAATCTTTGGCAAGTTAATAAATGCTGAGCTGCTTGACCGATTTCCCAACAATAAACAAGGTTACATAGCGGTAAGCCAGCTTGTGATGGACAGGATCAAGGAAATGTACATCCGTGAGATACAACATCGATGAAAGAAGGGCTTACCCCTCTACTTCATCAATACCAGCGTATAAAGGCAAAATACCCTGACGCTATACTGTTGTTCAGGGTGGGTGATTTCTACGAAACTTTCTATGAGGATGCCAAAATTGCCTCAAAAGTGTTGGGCATCGTATTAACTCAACGTCAAGAAGGTGTACCACTTGCAGGTGTACCCTACCATGCGGTTGAACCTTACGTTGCCAAGTTAGTACGTGCGGGCTACAAAGTGGCGATATGTGAGCAACTGGAAGAACCCAAACCCGGCAAATTAGTACATCGTGACGTTGTAGAAGTGATCACACCAGGGACATTGCTCGAACCCCAGCTATTAAAAGAGAGGCAACCCAACTACTTGATGGCGCTTATCGAAGAGCGTAACATGTGGGGGGTTGCCACAATTGACATATCAACTGGCGAATTTAGGGTAACAGAGGTAGAAGCTGGTCACATAAAGGATGAGGTGCAAAAGTTTCAACCCAGTGAGATTGTGATCCCGATGGGTTTGGGCTCACCGATATGCCGCTCGCAATACGTGCAGCAGGTGCAGCCTTACACTATGTCAAGGAGACCAAAAAACAAACCCTCGACTACATCTCCAGTATAAGACCATACAGGGTACAGGACTTTATGTTTATCGATAGTTTCACCAGACGCAACCTTGAGCTTACCGAAAAGATAACCGGCGAATATGAAGGCTCATTACTGTCGGTACTGGACGAAACCTGCACCCCCATGGGAGCACGGTTGATGCGTGAGTATCACGTATAAATGTTGGTAGAGCTAACCCACGTGAATTACAGGGATTGAAACGCTCCATAATGCTGTTACCGAAGATAAACGAACTGCTACCCCAAAGTTTAAGCGAGTGGAAGGTTACCGACCTACATGAAGTTGCAGATATTATTGACAAAACGTTGGTTGAGGATCCACCCACTAAAATCACCGAAGGTGGGTTGATAAGAGATGGTGCAAATGCGGAGCTTGATGAGTTACGTCAGATTGTGCGTGAAGGTAAGAACTGGATCGCACAACTCGAAGCCCGTGAACGCATACGTACAGGTATAGAATCGCTGAAGGTTGGCTACAACTCAGTCTTCGGCTACTATATTGAGGTGACGAAACCCAACCTCCACAAGGTGCCTAAGGATTACATCCGCAAGCAGACGCTCGTCAATGCAGAGAGGTTCATCACACCTGAATTGAAGGAATATGAGAGCAAAGTATTACATGCAGAAGATAGAATAAAGGACCTGGAGTATAAACTTTACAACGAGTTACGTAAGGAGGTGGCTAAGTACACCACATCGATGCAGGAGGTTGCACATAAGTTGGCCGAACTCGATGTACTGGCATCGCTTGCTTACGTGGCACGCAAGTATAACTACGTGCGACC
>NMUJ01000010.1 GCA_002256535.1 Caldifarciminota bacterium 4484_18 | reverse complement strand
TGATCTATGCTGTATCACCCATAACAATGGTATATAAAAGACGAATACCAACATTGGAAGATATCGAAACGCAACCAACAAAAGGCCACCACTAAGTATACCAAGAATTAATGGTTTGCATCGGTGGAGTTGTTTAAACTTCCTCATAAAGTGAGACCCCATCTAATGGTAGCTATGCAATTGCAAAATGGAGATTGCAAAGTGCAAGTTGCAAAATCATCCTACGAATTCTATTTTGCATTTTACTATCGCAGTATAATAGCATCTCTTTCTGGTCCAGTAGAGATCCATTTAATTGGTATCTCCAGTGTATCCTCGATGAATTTCAAGTATCGCCTTGCATTAAGTGGCAGCTCACTATACTTTTTGCTCCCACGTATGCTGGTGCTCCACCCTTTAAAGGAAACATATATAGGATGTGCATCATCTGTTATAAATGGTAGGTCTTCTTCGTATCCGACAGCTACTTTAATCTCATGCAACCCCGTAAGAACGTCCAGTTTGGTGATAGCAAGTTTATCTACACCATTAAGTTTAACTGCAAATTTCAACCAATGGAGGTCGAGCCACCCACATCGGCGTGGACGTCGGGTTGTCGCCCCATATTCTTTACCGCGTTCACGTAGTAATGATCCAAGTTCGGGCTCCAACTCCGTAGGTAACGGACCATGTCCCACCCGTGTAGTGTATGCTTTGAATACCCCTATCACTTCAGTAATCTCTTTCGGTGATATACCCAACCCTATACAGGTGCCACCTGCAATCGTATATGACGCTGTCACATAAGGGTAAGTACCAAACCCTATATCAAGAAAGGTACCCTGTGCCCCCTCCGCAAGTATAGATTTACCCTCATTTATGGCATTATGTAGTAGTTGTACTGTATCACAAACATAAGGTGACATCGCATCCTGGTACTTAGTGTAATGATCGATCAACCCTTTGGGAAGATGCACCGCATATTGCGGATAGAATATATCAACAATTCTCAGCCCTCTACGTCCATATTTGTCACGATATGCTGGCCCAATACCACGTTTAGTAGTACCTACCAGTTTGTCTTTTGCGTCCTCTTCCTTATGGTCAGCTCTCACAACCTGTGTACGCCAGTCGATCTTCAACCGCCCATCAACCGATATCCCCAGTTCTTTTAGGTAACGGATCTCGTCCAACAATACAGGTATATCAACCACCATACCTGGCCCTAATATACCAGTTACCTGAGTATGAATTATACCGGACGGTATATGATGGAAAGCAATCTCATTACCCTGCCACACAACAGTATGGCCAGCATTAGCACCACCTTGGAAGCGTGCTACGATATCTATATCCCCACATAGGAAATCTATAAGCTTACCCTTACCTTCGTCACCCCACTGTAACCCCACAACTACCTTAACCATCAATACGCAACCCCCTCGTCCAAGACGTAATCCATAGGGTTCTTATGGCGGTTGAAATATCTAACCTCGTAGTGGAGATGTGTACCCGTTGTTCTACCTGTATGACCCATCAGGCCTATCACTTCACCACGACGTACAACTTGCCCTTCCTTTACTAGCATCTTCTTCAAATGTCCATATAATGTAGAATAGCCGAATCCATGGTCGATGATTATTGTTTTACCATAACCACGTACCCAACCGGTGAAATGCACAATACCATCGGCAGTCGCTACCACAGGTGTACCTTCGACGTTGGATATATCAATAGCGGGATGGAACTCGCGTCTGTGGGTGAATGGATCACGACGCCACCCATAGCCTGATGTTATGTATCCGGGTGCTGGCCATATCGATGGTATATGTGCGAAGAGGTACTCTTTTTCTTCTATACCGGATTCTATTTTCTTGAGCTGGGACTCGAGCCATGCTTGACGTTTCTCCAACCATGTAATGTTGTGTTCGAATAGATTGTCACCGGACTCTGTTGACACAGGTTCGGGAAATGGTTCCGGTAAGATATTCCATACCACACCAAATTTATAGAGAAAATCTTCCAATTGACTTAACTGTTCACCTATGCGTGTAACCCGTTCTTGTAGGTTGACGAGCCGTTCGGCTGCTTCACGCCGTCTCTCAAATAGCTTCTGTTCACGTACATTTATCTCACCACCAGTTATTAAATTAATGCCAAGTTTTAACGACAAAACGAATATAAGCAGTAAAAACAGAAGTATAGGATATATCCACCTACCATCTATATACAAAACTTTCTCACCGTATATTACTACCCAACGGCGCATACGATTTAAAAATAACTTAGACCTTATACAGTCAATCTTCCGGTATCATGAAAACATCGATATAGTTGGTATCAACCTTCTGAACGCGAAACGACAAATAGTAAGGATAGTAACCATGGCGCTTGAAAATTGCAATATACGTACCAACCGGCAATCCAAGTGTTATCTCATGTGTAGCTAAATATTCAACACTGTCCACTGTAATATGTACACTATCAAGCGGTGTATTATCACGTCCATCGTATATCCTAAATCTACAAAGATGAGAAGCCTTGATCTCAATCTGGAAGTCCACCTTTATGGAAGTATCAGAAGGTACCTCTACAAAAGCAGAATCTACTACATTATCACGTATTTTTACTTCGATCACGTATTCTCCGGGGAGCACTTCAAATTGATAGTACCCATCATTAGATGTAATCACAAACATATGTGCGTATTTCAACACCACCTTAATACCGGGTATGGGAACCCCCAGCTTGTTTACAACTCTACCCCAGATGATGGATCTGGCCAACTCCTTGGGTTTAGGGCTGGGTGGTTTCGTTAAGGGATTGGTCCACGATAGAGTTATCACCCAATATGGTGGGCTACCCTTAACATTGCAACCACACATAGCTGACCATTTCCCCATGGAGAATATTGAGTAGGGTAATAATCCTTCGTAACGAATACCTCGTACCCCTATCCCACACTTTAGCTTTGAATGTGCAAGCTCTGTCGATACTTCATAAAGGAATGCTCTCCTATATGAGTAGTACAGTGCCAGGCCAACCGTTAACAACGATATCCTATATGGTACAAACAACCCAACATAATAATCCGTATACTTGTAACCCAGAAGTAACCCAGTACATATATTCAAATCTCGGACTGTGGATACCCTATAGTCAACCGCAACTTGCATAGGATATGTAAGGGCTATCCCACCAATGTCTGACCAAATCTGTCTTTGTAATCGAACTGTCGGAGATATTGAATATCCATCCCCCACACTAAATTTGAGGCAACTGCCATATTGCAAGTAAGTATCACTTATACGATACATGAAGCAAAACGGAGGAGGCTCCTCGATGGATAGGCCCAGTATCAGCAGTATAATTTGACCCATAAATTTCGTAATCCTTCCAAGATAGTATAAGGGAGCCTACATTCACCCAGTTGCGGATAGCCTTCACGATCACCATGTGAGTCGGATCCACCTGTAGCTATGAGATCAAGCTCTTTTGCTATCCGTTTATATCGGGCTATATCCTCACTGGTATGCGTGGGATAATATACTTCTAACCCCAACAACCCATACTTCCTTAATTCAGGTATCAACTCATCGTACCTCAATTTGCCAGGATGTGCCAGCACTGGTATACCTTGTATTTCCCTTATAATATGGATCACTTTTTCTGGTGGTATAGCCTCCTGTGGTACATAACATGGGGCTTCGTTCCCTATGTATTTTTCGAAAGCCTCACGTTCAGTAGCTACATAGCCCATGAATTTCACAGCTTGCGCAATATGGGGACGTCCAATCAATCCAGATGTGGTAAATTGCTGCACGATCTCGATTGGCACTTCTATATTATATTGTTTCAGCTTATCGAGTATTTTAAGTGCACGTTCGTAACGTGATACTTTCATATGGTGGATAAAACTTTGGAGTTTCGGTGAGTGCAAATCTATGAAATACCCAAGTATATGTACACTTTTGCGATTTTTATAAGACGAAAATTCAACCCCTGGGATTACCTCGATATCATCATAAGCATCGGCTATTCTTAACGCTTTGAGGCTACCTTCAATGGTATCATGATCTGTTATCGATATTGCGGATAGCCCTATCTTACGTGCATGCTTGAGTAACTTCTCCACAGAATATGTACCATCAGAGTAATTAGAATGTACATGTAAATCGATATATTTCATTTCCTAAGCTTATCCGCAAGATAGCGTTGCACCACTGGAGGTACGAAATGTGAAACATCACCCCGTTGTGCCGCTATCTCACGTACCATGCTCGAACTTAGATAGAAATACTCCTCACGTGGCATTAAAAATACTACGGTTATTTGTGGAAACAATCTACGATTGGCCATCGCCATCTGAAATTCGTAGTCGAAATCCGATACCGCCCGTAGTCCTCTTATTACCGTATTGACGTTACGTTTACGTAGATAATCCACCAGTAAACCCTCAAACGTGTCAACTTCAGCCCTTTTCTTACCCTTAAGGCTCTCCTTTGCCATGGTCACACGCTCCTCAAGTGTAAAGAATGGTTTCTTGTAACTTACTCCATCCTGTGCGTGTATAGCGATAGCTACAATTACTCGATCGAATATGGAAAGCGCTTGCTCTATAACATCAATATGTCCATAAGTGATGGGATCAAATGTCCCCGGATACACTGCGTATTTCATCTTACAAGATAGTAAACTCGCTTATCACCAGGTCTTATCATACCCCATTTGGATCGTACATAACGTTCGATATTCGCATCTTTCTGCACTTCACCTATCAACCAGCGCATCCATACAAGTTTTGATTCAACAATTGCAATCTCATCTGCCAGCTGGTTAGCGTATCGCCAACGTTCAATATAGCTTATCAGATTATAAGGGCTAAACCCATACAAATAAATGAAAAGTGCAGCCAACATCACCAATACCACATAACGGCAGAATTTGCCTATCGGGATAACTGCCATAACATCTAAAGTTACTAAAATATGGCAAAAGGCAAGCCATATTTTCTATTTCACCACATAGCAATAATAAATCATGTAGCTGGCAAATGATCAAAACGTAAGGATAAGCTCTAACTTTGTGGCTACCCCTTTTGCCCAGGGGTATATGCCATCCATAGAACATAATGATATATTGCAATGGAAATGTGGTGGCTTCACCTTTATAGTGGGTATGAACACTATCCCTTTATGGGTGTAACCCATCCCAATACCTAAGTCTATCCAACGCCATCCTTCATATATAGTGAAGGCTATCCATTCAACGCTTTTCTGGCGTGCAGCTGTTTTATATAACTGATAGTCCAATACAGTGCCCAACTCCCAATCACCCACATCATATTTTGCATATACACGGTAGATTGTTGGCAACGTGGTTGTGAATTTCTCAACTTCTGTCACCTCATATTCAGTTAACCATATCTCCTCTAAGCTATCGAGCATATCCAGTGCAAAGCTGTCAAGTTCATATGTCCATTCTCTCTGTTCACCCCTGTACCATAGGAGGTTACCAATCTCCGTAATTGCTGCCCCATATTCCCAACCTCCTGGCTGTTTTACCGTGATACCAAGATCCATCCCATAACCGCTACCGGATTCGCTAATCCTAACGCTTACATCACTACTACTACAGATGCAATTCTCTGTGGTCTTACCGATGAAATCGAACCTTTCCACCCCCATACAGTATAACCCACGATAGATATGGAATCCTATCCCTACCTTTAACTGGTTATTACCAAGTTCGAATGGGATACTTACACCTATACCTATATCGTAGTATAAACTGGCTTGGTTATCCATCGGCTCACCATGTACTTCATATGTGCGATTCAGCTCATTACCGATAAGTAGCAGATCCAGCAGCTCATTCGCCAAATGTAAGCGACCGCTTCCTTTCAGTTTCACAGCAAACCCCACATCCCTGTATGCTATACATAGAATATGACCGCTAAATTCACCGATGGCCATAAACCCATCCGATGGCATCGATTGCAGTAGCTTCTGTCTGAACGGCTCATCGATCTTATCCACCATTAACTCATTATAGGGTAAACAGTTGTTGAATACCTCCGCTTCCAAGGTTAGTAGATTGATCGTCCATCTCTCCGCGTAAATGAGTGCGGGGTTCCATCCCACTGCTTGAGGCCCCCCTGGTATGAACCCCCCAAGTAACCACAGTATGAACATCATTTGAGCTCTTTCTCCAGTCTAACCCTAAGCACAAGATATGCGTATTTGTAGCCAATGTAGTCATTTGCGGTAATAGTAATGGTATCGGTTGTAGGTACATGGATCACAGGTATTACCGCCACACTATCTTGTTTGAGTATCTGCTGAAGTATTGCTAACCGCTCATCAATAAACTCCATCCTTATGGTTGTATCTACTGACATGACCGCTATACCTCGCTCATCCGTAGGTGCTGCTGGGATAGATACCTCTATGTTGAGGCTATCCAACCATATCGTGCTATGGAGCCCTATCGGGAAACGATTCTCGATACTGACCACTGCTTCGGCTGCTGTTATTTGATCCGCTTCTTCAACCCCCATCTCAGCATAGGTGGTATCCATGAACAGAGTATCTGGGGCTATCAAAACAATCGTAAGCGGTGTTATGGATTCACCATACATTTTCACCCAACTGTCATACCATATTGCACCAGTTTGTGGTGGCAAAGCAGCACGTGCACCCACTATAACTTCATAAGGCCGGAGGTTGAGTATATCTGAGATATCACACTCTATAACCGATGTATCAGGGTGTGATGTGCTACCACGCGCTATTCTCCCTGTATATGAACGTATAAGCTCACCTCCATCACCTACAGCATTTACATCGATTTGCAAATCCGCATCAAATCCAACCGTGTTTATGAACGTAAGCTTAAGGAAACTCGAACATAGGTTGAGGTGTTCCATTTCCGTGGGTAAGTCCAATTTTATAGTCTCAGGCGATGTAGCTTCTATTATCTCCTCGATAATTCTACCATATAGCCAATCAACATTTAGCGTATCGAAGTAGATATGGAGTCGGGTTGAAGAAGTTGCATCTATAGCTATTGGTGTTTCTGGTATAGACAGCTCCATGTAAAAATGTAATCTGTTATCTTCTGTCCTTAAATAGGTGTCGTCCATGTCAAATCTAACACTATCTATGGGGGGTGTGAAATCAAACCCAAGCGCTCTCGCCATCTCATACACGTAAAGTGAACAACGAAAAGGTATATTCCACTCACTTTCAAGTTTCAACCCCCCACACCCTTTGCTTATATACAAACTATCTACAACAAACGGTAGACCTGTAATCTCCACAAACCTATCATGACGCAGCCTAAATGCAGCCGCATACCCGTAGATGTATGTAGCGATCAATGAATCGATATTGAGTTTAAAGACTATCGAATCATCTCTGGTTACACTTACCGATTGACCGTCAGTGCCGGGTGACCCCCACTTCGCATTTATCTGCATGTATCTGGATAACTTTACATTCTCTACGTAGATGGTATCTAACACACTATCATGAGCTCCAATATACATGTATGAGAGTATCAGCTGGTGTGAGTTATTGGGATCGCCGAGCTCAAGATATAATGAGTCAAACGGCACCTCTGTATAGTTATGTATCGATGTAATAATTTTACCAGCCTCTAACATTATGGAATCAAATGCATTGCCAACATCATGGTAAGACTCTACCTCGTTGTAGAAAGGATCGATCGGCCCATAATATGTACTTTCGGGTAAACTGTAGGGTAATATCTGGAATCATCCCCTACCCTTAGATAATCCATATCTTCAACGGATATGTGAAAACTATCAGGTTTATGGAATATTGGTATAGTGAGTTGTGTTTCCAAATCCAATCTTTCAGGCCTCCTACACGTGGCCATGTATAAGCAACCGATTGTCATCACCAAGTATAACCCAAGTATGCTATAATTCACTTTCTTCATGATACTTTTAAATATAAATCTAATTCAATGAGTGTAAACGGAACAAGCTAAATAGACACGCACTATATGCTGTGGATACGACCACCCCTGAGTTCCAAAACATGATCTACCAACTTAAGTGTAGACTCATCATGTGTTATGATGAGTGCAGTTCGTCCCTTAAGCACTTCTTCAAGTGCAGCTTCTATCTTTTGAGCTGACTCGCGATCCAGATATGCAGTTACTTCATCCAGTATCAGTATTTCCGGTTCTTTGTAAATAGCGCGTGCAAGTGCCAGCCGTTGACGTTCACCCCCTGATAACGTAACCCCCCTCTCCCCTATTATGGTGTTATAGCCATGCGACAATTTACTTATGAATTCTTCTGCATGTGCAAGTATAGCGGCACGTTTCACCCTTTTAATATCAACTGTAGGTTCGCCGAGCGCTATATTTTCTATGATGGTGGTATTAAATAGTATCGGCTCTTGAGTCACCACCCCTATGCGTTTGCGCCAACTTCTTAAATCTATTTCACGTAGATCGTAACCGTCCACGATTATCCTACCGTGGGTGGGTTCGTAAAAACCGAGCAATAAATCGACAATCGTAGTCTTACCCACCCCTGAGGTACCTATAATTGCTATCTTCTCACCTTTGTGGATACTAAAATTAACCCCCACTAATACATATTCTGTATCGTACGCAAAGTGTACATCATCAAACACTATACATTTCTTAAGTCCACGCCATGGTATGCCACCGTGTGGACGTTCACAGGGTAACTCCATCACCCTATATACACGATCCGTGACATTTATTGCACGTTGTAGCAATGAATTAGCCTGTGCAACATTCCGTACCGGTTGTACGAGTGCCACTATCGCACCTATAAATAGTATGAATTCAGCCGCTGTTAGTACATGTTTGATAAATATTGCATATGCGCCTAATATTAACATAACTGCTATCGCTAACGAAAACATAAACTCCGCCAACGGTGTACCTATGAGACTCAGACGCTCAAATTTCAACATGGTTCGCATATGGGCGAGTGTGAGGTTATCAAACCTACGCTTATCTTCGGCTTCTGCCGCATATGCTTTTATCACCTTTATACCACCGAAAGTTTCACTCAGTGCACGTGTTACTTTTGCCATCCTATTCTGTACGCGCTCGCTTTCATGCCGTAGTTTCATACCCAACCGCTGTATGATGAGAAATATTGGCAAGAATATAACCACTGTGTATAAAAAGAGTATAGGTGATAAATATATCGCTATCCCACTGTACACCAATATAAGCATAGTCTCACGAATTATAGGCAAAAATCCATCTTTTATACCACGTCTAATACCGTCAACATCACTCGTCGCCCTGGCTATCAGGTGACCTGAATGTTCTTTCACGAAGTATGACAACGGTAAAGCATGTATATGTGTATAAAGCTTATCACGTAGCTCTTTGATGATACTTTCTTCCAATTTTGCTCCAAGGTAACGCTGAGCATATCCCACAATACCACGTAATAAGAAGACCACCACAATGAGGCCACTTATCAGAATTACTGCTTGCATGGGTGTATACCTCAGAAAATACTGGTTAAAGTTGCCAAGAATACCGGACGTTTGTGTATCCACACGAAATATGGAGCTCACCAGCGGCATTATCGCTGTTAAAGATATCCCAGATAATACAGCATATACGAGCGTCAACAATAATATCAACAACAGTTTACCTTTACGTTGGGACAGGTGTCGTAAGATGTATTTCATAACGTGAATTTATTACCCAACTCGAACGCCTTTTTGTTTACATCTATGTATTTCTTCTTGATACGCTTGTTGAGCGCATATATCCACACCTCTTGTGGTAATGGCAAGAAACGTGCCAACACACCCAATACAACCACATTCAACGTACGTGGGTTACCGGCACGTTTCGCCAATTCCAACCCCGGCACCAGATAAGCTTTATCAGCATATTTTTTGACCCTATCTAATACATCATGAGGATATGTAAATTCACCCGTAAGTACTGAAAGTGGCATCCACTCATGGTCATTTATCAGACAGGTCCCCCCTTTACGTAAATATTTGAGTGCACGTAAAGCTTCGAGCTTCTCAAATGCTATCAGGAAATCGGCTTCTCCCATACCTATGAGTGGAGAGAAAACTCTATCACCAAACCTTACCCCACTCTCGACACTACCACCACGTTGTGCCATACCGTGGACTTCACTCTTTTTAACATCATAACCCGCATACATTGCAGCTATCGCAAGTATATCGCTGGCGACCAACACACCCTGACCACCAACCCCCGTAAACATTACCGAATATAGCCTACCCGCCATATTATTGAGGTTCTAAGGTCATAAGACTATCTATGATGCTCATTAGCACATTCTCCATACCCGGATAGAAGCCAACAAACTTCTTATGTATGAGGTTACCCCTGTCTAACACATAAGTTGTAGGTATAGCTTTTATTTTATAAGTTTGGGCTACACGATTAGTGCCCATCAAAATGAGATAATTTATGTCCATCTGTTGTACGAAATCGCGTACCCTGTCTTTTCTATCGGACACCGCTACCCCTATAACTACAACCCCCTTCTCCTTATACTTATTCTGTATTCGCTTGAGATGTGGTATCTCCACACGACATGGAGCACACCATGTAGCCCAAAAATCCAACACAACAATTTCATCTGCATAATCGCTCAGTGAATGTTTGTTACCTTGCAAATCCTCCAGTGTGAAGTTTGGTGCCCTTTTAATGTCTTTATTTTTACAGTTTATTACACTGACCACCATTATGAGCATGATTAGCCATCGCATCATTCGCCCAATATTTTGTCGAGCCATTTCGTAAGTTTATCCTTAGGTAACACTCCCACAATGCGATCCACCTCTTTACCAGCTACAAACACAATAAGTGTAGGGATGCTCTTTATTCCATACTTAAGGGTGATAGATTCATTTCTATCAGCGTTCAGCTTACAGAACTTTACCTTACCTTCGTATTCGTTAGTTAGCTCCTCAAGTATAGGAGCGATTACTTTACAGGGTGGGCACCAGGGTGCCCAAAAATCTACCACCACAGGGAGGGTAGATTTTAAAACTTCCTCTTCAAAATTCTCGCTGTTTACTTCAATAGGTTCCATTTTTTTCAATATACTGTTGTGCCATATACGCGGCAAGTGCACCATCACCCACTGCAGTAGCTATTTGGCGTAATACCTTACGACGTACATCACCGGCACCAAATACCCCTGGTACGGAAGTTTGCAAATTTTCGTCCGTCACTACATACCCTTCAGAGTCCAGTTTCAGCTTACCGCGTAGGAATTCAGTTATTGGCTTTAACCCCATATACACGAAGACTGCATCCGCTTTGATAATGTACTCAGTGTTATCGACCATATTTAATACACGTACGGCTTCCACTTTAGTGTCACCTTCTATAGCGATAACCTTATGATTTGTAAGTAATTCAATATTTGATGCATGTTTAATTCTGTCCTGTAGGATTTTCTCGCCGGTGGGCTGCGGTAAAATCTCTATAATGGTGACCTTGTTGACAAATCTTGCAAGATATAAGCTTTCCTGTAAGCCCGAACTGCCAGCACCTACCACGATAACAGTTTTACCTTTGAAAAATGGTCCATCACATATGGCACAATATGAAACGCCACACCCACGTAGGGTGGCTTCACCTGGTACATTCAATTTGATGGGTTCGCAGCCAGTTGCAATTATAGCTGCTTTACTTAAGTAAGTTTTGTCGGTAGTTATGAATTTTTTGACCCTCTCTTCTACATCAAATTCTATCACCTCTGTAGATGGTATGATTCTCACGCCTAATGATTCGACTTGCGTTTTTAGTCGTTCCGCGAGCTCGATCCCTGAGATACCCCCTGGAAAGCCCGGGTAATTTTCGATCCTATCCGTAGTTGCAACTAACCCACCAATTGTATGCTTCTCAAGTATCAAAGTGTTTAATTTCGCCCTCCCTGCGTAGATACCAGCTGTTAAGCCTGCTGGACCTGCCCCCACTATAATAAGATCCACCCTTTCCATAGGCAACTAAAATACTTGGGTTTGGGGGTTCGTCAACGGGTACTTATCGACCGCCAGCTTATAATTTTACCATAAACTTAGCGACTTCACTCACCTGTAATGGTTCAGTTACGAAGAAGTTGCGATTACCCTTTTTGTCCCACACTATAACGCGACGCTCGCCTTTCGCATAGCGGAGCAATATCCGCATAGCAAGTTGTAGATCTTCAAGTTTACCATGCCGTAACACCCCTATGGGTGCATTATTCAGGGGTGTCCTTAGCAATACATCGCTCTCCTCAGCTAACTGTTCGAGTTTACTGTTTTCGGAACGGTTACGCCCCAATATCAATTTACCACCATTCGGTAGCCTGAAGTGGCGACCGAGTTTCAGTAATGTCACATCTTTAACAGAAAGTTTGTCATGCTCTATAGCATCTTTTATACGCTGCGAGAACCCCGGATCTGTAAGCAGACATCCACCTGCAGGTGCGGGAAACTCTTTTATACCGAATATCCTGGCCAACTCTTCCTGCATATAGCGGCCACGTCCTGATATTGCAAGTAAGCGATTTCTGTCGAGTATACCTTTCTTTTCGGGTATAGTTTCCCACAGTAACTTCTGTGAAAGCGGCCGTACAACCCTATTTTCCAACCCCGCACACCGTTCTATATAACGCATGGTGTGTCGCATTTGGGTCATCGGACGTTGCCCCACAACCTCGCCCGTAAATATAAAGTCAGCTTCATCTTCCATAAACTGTTTAGCTTTAACCAACGTCATTATACGACAGTCGATGCAAGGGTTCATCGTGTCACCATAACCGTGACTCGGTTGTCTGACGATTTCAACCATATCCTCACTTACATCTATCACCTCAAGAGGTGCACCTAAATTCTCTGCGTAATGTTTAACATTGTCCAATTTCTGTGTCAAAAATACGTGTGTAAAGTGTACCAGTAGCACATCCACTTTCTGTACCATTATAAGCTTGGCAGCCAGCTGACTGTCGAGGCCACCCGAAAACAACCCTATGCCTTTCATTGTATAGGTTGGGTTTCAAGGATTTTTCTGATCTGGCTCTTTGAATGTGCCCGTAACAGGTTAAGTCTTATAGTCGGTTGTTGTATAAGCCGCAACAACCCCGCCAATATATCCACGTATTTAGATCTATCATTCGATACCAATAGAAAGAAAATATATACGGGGCGACCATCTAACGCATCGAGGTTGATACCTTCCCTTTTTATGCCGACTGCTAAGCTTGTAGTTCTGGCATATGTACCTAAGTATCGAAGTATGGCAACACCTCTACCTGGAGCTTGTGACATGATCTTGTTGCGTGCCAGAATCGCCTTCAATATACCCTCGATATCACCTATGTGCTGTATAGTTTCGAGCAATTCTTTCATAACAGTTGCCTTATCTGTACCTTTTAGATTGAGTATTATGTTAGATTCCGGGATCTGCAACATTAAAGTATGTAGCGGGCAGGCTCTAACTTCTCAACAACCCCTTTTAGTTTCTTGTCAACTTCAGCTTCAGTGATCACCAGTTTTTTCATATCTCCATGTGGCATCTCATATAAATGATCCTTAAGCAATGTGAACATCACAGTATACAGGCGACGTGCACCTATGTCTTCGGTTTCGCGATTCACCAACGCTGCATAATATGCAATACGTGCTATAGCAGTGTCGGTGAATTCGAGGTCCACCCCTTCTGTCTTGAACAGCGCCTTGTACTGTTTAGTGAGTGCATTTTCGGGTTCCACCAATATACGGGCGAACTCCTTCTCTGTTAAGGGTTGTAACTCCACCCGTATCGGGAAACGGCCCTGAAATTCAGGTAACAGGTCGGAAGGTTTCGACTCACTGAATGCACCCGCTGCTATAAAAAGTATATGATCCGTCTTTATGAGCCCATACTTTGTAGGCACGGTAGTACCTTCAACAAGTGGTAACAGATCACGTTGCACCCCTGTACGTGATACGTCAGGTCCTACAGTTTCACGGCCCACTATCTTATCGACTTCGTCGAGGAAGACAATCCCTGTCTCCTCCACCCTACGTTTGGCCTCTTCTATCATACGTTCCTTATCGAGTAGTTTATCCGCTTCCTCTTGTACGATGATCCTGAACGCCTCCGGTACGCGCATCTTTTTGCGCTTCCGTACCGGTGGTAGTAACTGACCCAGTGTTTTCATAAGTTCGTCAGGTGGCTCCATCGCACCCATCCCCGGTATGAATACCTCTGCCATAGGGATGGAAGGTGGTACCTTTGTATCTATTTCAATGTATTCAGTATCAAACATACCCTCACGTAGCATATGCTTGAGCGTATCTTTTGTAGGTACCTCTTTACCCTCCTCCTGTAACCGCCGGATGATAGCATTTAGTAGTTTATCTTCGGCTAATGATTCAGCCTTTTTGAAATTCTCATCGATCATCTCCTTACGTACCATGTTAACCGCTATGTCCATCAGTTCGCGAATGATAGACTCCACATCCCTACCCACGTAGCCAACTTCGGTAAATTTTGTAGCTTCAACCTTAATGAACGGCGCACCTGCAAGTTTAGCTAACCGTCTCGCAATCTCAGTCTTACCCACACCCGTAGGCCCTATGAGGATAATGTTATAGGGTACGATCTCCTCACGTATCGAATCTTCTACCCTTTGGCGACGCCATCTGTTACGTAATGCGATAGCGACCGCCTTTTTGGCTTCATCCTGCCCTATCACGTAGCGTGAAAGTTCACTTACAATCTGTGATGGAGTGAGGTGATCTAAGTCTAACCTATTTGGTTTCATCTTTGAGCTCCTCCACAAATATTTTATCATTCGTATATACACAGATGGAAGCTGCTATGCGGATGGCTTCTTCTGCAATCTCACGTGCTGATAAGTTCGAATACCGCATAAGTGCCTTAGCGGCGGCAAGCGCATAACCACCACCTGAACCTATCGCTATCACATCTTCGTCAGGTTCGAGCACCTCACCGTTACCCGATACTATAAATGTGTGGTTTTTGTCCATCACTATAAGTAACGCTTCCAACCTACGTAGAACCTTATCAGTACGCCAATCCTTAGCCAGCTCAACCACAGCACGCTCAACTTGCCCCTTGTAGCGATCGAGTTTAGTTTCAAACTTATCAAACAGTGTAAGTGCATCAGCGATACTACCGGCGAACCCTGCCAGTACTCTACCATCGTATAGCTTACGTATTTTACGTGCAGTGTGTTTCAGTATAACCTCGTGAAGTGTTACCTGACCATCGCCTGCCATGGCAACCTCGCTACCCTTTCGTACACCTACTATGGTTGTGGATTTAAACTTCATAGTTGGGTGGCTCCTTGGTTATTTTTATGTTATGTGGATGGCTCTCACGTAACCCAGCCGTCGTTACCCTTATAAAACGTGCCTTCTCCTGTAGCTCACGTATGGTATGTGCACCACAATACCCCATACCTGAACGTAACCCACCCATAAGCTGAAAGAGTACCTCACCTATCCTTCCCCTGTAGGGGACGATACCTTCAACACCTTCGGGTACGAGTTTCTTCTCTTCTTCTTGAAAATAACGGTCGCTACTACCTGCTCTCATAGCGGTGATTGAACCCATCGCTCGATACACCTTGTAGCGTCTACCAGTGAGGAAAACAGTTTCACCAGGGCTCTCTTCGGTACCTGCAAGAATATTACCTAACATAACCGAATCCGCGCCCGCTGCTAATGACTTAACGATATCACCTGAATACCTCACACCACCATCCGCTATTACCGGAACCTCTTTCTCTTTGGCTACCTCCATGATAGCGGTGAGTTGTGGTACACCCACACCTGCTATTACACGTGTTGTACATATCGAACCCGGTCCTATACCAACCTTAATGGCATCAACCCCTATCTTCTGTAGATCAACGGCAGCTTCACGTGTACCTATGTTACCAACCACCAAGTCTATATCTGGGTATTTATCACGAATTTTAGCCGCTATATCCAGGACTTTCTTCGAGTGTCCATGCGCTGTATCGATGACAATGGCATCAACACCGGCATCGACAAGCGCTTTGACACGCTCCATTGTGAACCTATCCGTACCCACAGCAGCTGCTACCCTCAGCCGACCATGCTTATCTTTGGTGGCGTTTGGATATAGTTCGCGACTTAGTATATCCTTGGCTGTGATTAACCCAACAAGGTTACCATCCTTATCGACAAGTGGTAGCTTCTCAATACGATGTTTGGCAAGCAACTGTTTAGCCTGCTGAGTATCTATATCAGGTGGGGCGGTTATCACATCTTTTGTCATAACGTCTTTGCATTTAAGGTAAGGGTCACGGAAAAGCAGATCCCTTTTGGTCAATATACCCACAAGTTTACGTCCGTCAACGATTGGGAACCCTGATATACCGTATTCCTCCATCAGCTTTCTGGCCTTCTGTAATGTATCGTTAGGTGTAAGGGTGATGGGATTATGGATGATTACACTTTCGTAACGCTTGACTTTGGCAACCTCTTCCTGTTGTTTGTCGATAGATAGATTGCGATGTATGACCCCTATACCGCCTTCCTTTGCCATGGCAATCGCCATGTTTGCCTCAGTAACCGTATCCATGGCAGCACTCACTATCGGGATAGCCAACGGTATATGACGTGAGAAATGGGTTGCAACATCTACTTCACGTGGCAAAACCTCCGAATACCCAGGTGTGAGTAGTACATCGTCGAATGTTAATCCTTCTTTTATCTCCATCCTATAAAAATGGTGTGTTCATACTTATGTCAAGGAATGTGCTATTTTCGGAGCCTGGTCAACGCTATAAGTACAGCTATAGCAAGGAATGCACCTGGTGGTAAAATGAAGAAAAGTATGGGAGTTGCAGCAAATTTTGTACCCAAAACTATATGGCCGGCAAGTTTACCACTACCGAGTAGCTCACGAATGATAGCCATACCCAGTATCGCAAGTGTGAACCCTATACCTGATCCTATACCATCGAGTATTGCAGGTAGTGGTGTATGCTTCGAGGCAAACGCCTCTGCACGGCCCAATATTATGCAGTTGACAACAATAAGTGGTACGAATATACCCAGGTTTTTGTGTATTGCAGGCGCATATGCATGCATCACATAATCAGTGATGGTAACGAATGTAGATATAACAATGATAAAGATTGGTATCCTTATGCTTTCGGGTACCATAGGCCGTAACAATGATATGGTGAGATTCGACATCGTAAGCACAAACAGAACAGCTGCCCCCATACCGAGCGCGTTCTGTACTGTGGTTGATACAGCCACTGTGGGACATAGACCGATCATTAGGACCAGCACCGGGTTGTTTTTGAGTACACCTTCCCAGATGTACTTCTTCATCTCAGGTACTTCAGATATTTAGCAATACCTACCTGGATGGCTTCGACAACACCACGTGACGAAATTGTAGCCCCTGTTATAGCGTCGATTTCGCCACCATCCTTTTTGAGCTTGATTTGGGATGGCTTCTTGTTTTTGAACTGGTGGGTGAACTCAGGCTCAGTTATCCTTGTACCAAGCCCTGGTGTCTCTTTTAACCCCTCCGCAGGTGTAGCTGGTCTTATAGCAAGTACGGTTGTATCCAGGGATAATGCAATCAACACCGGTATGGGGCCACCGTAACCTCTACCATAACTACGAAATATGATACCGAGTTTGGTTGTATCACGATAGAACTCCCATAATGTGTCAGAAAGCACGGACTTAAACGTAAGCGTGGTATCACCAAGTAGCTCAACAAGGTTAGCACGTACCTTCTGGCGTGTATCTTCCTCGATCCTATCCTTAGTAAACGAATATACCCAAGATAATAAACCAGCTGCCACTATGCAGATAAGTACCAGCGAACGTATCATACGTATCATAGTTCAAAACTACAGTAGAAACTTGTATAGTCAAGTGGTATTTTAGGAATGAGCTCAATGCTATGTATCACCCAGTGTAGTCAATGGATCACTACGGGTAGAGGATTTGATTTTATCGCGCCAATGTATGAGATTGCCAGGTTGATAATAATTCTCGATCAGGAAACGCACCACGTAGGGGTTACCGACAATTTCACCATACTTCTCACGCATAAACTTATAGGTCACCTCTTTGATAAGACGTGATAGCACATAGTTCTTTATATACAATGGGTAGGTGAACGAAAAATCCCATATGGCTTCAAACTTAGCATCTGGGTTCTTGTACAGTTGGAGTTCGAACACAAAATGGCGTATGGTGAACCTAAACGCATATGCACGGTCGATTGGCCGTGTGGTGAGGAATTGCTCCACCTCAGATGGTGTCATCTCCGTAAATTTGTCTAACCAGCTACGCTCCTCGAGTAAGCCTGCCCATACATCGGCCATACCTTCAGAGAATGGACCTTCATCCCGCAGCAGTATGCTATCGGGTGAGTATAGCGAATGTAGGGCATGACCGAACTCGTGAAACAGTATCCCATAATAGGTGTAGCCTTCGCGTGGATTCATAAGTAAACGTACATCTTGGTGATGCTTAAGCACCACACATACACCACCGTAAGGGATATCGCAGAATTCTATCTTTACAGGTAATGTGTCAGGATCGAGATCGAATACTTTAAGGGTGCGTTTGAGGCTATCAAGTAACTTATCCCGTGGGAATCTATGATCTGGCGGATGCGTTAGTTTATACACCATATATGTGAGATCGTACGGCTGTATATCAGTGGTTATGTTATCACGTGTTAGCTCGATAAGTTGCTGCCATGCGGGGTTAGTGTAATGCTTGAGTTTAGCAAATAGATCAAGTAGCTCGTTCTCTGTGAATCCCTCCATATGTAGTACAAGGTCGGCGTAGGTGGTAAACCCCTCCTTACGTGCAAGCGAGTTGGCTAACTTGATCGATTCGACCGCCTCACCCCGTATGGATTCGAGCAGTGGTTTAACCGCCATGTGGGCTTCCCTGCGGTTGTTACGATCGGGATCTTTACGTAGTATTTCGCGTAACTCTGCGTAGCCCAGTTCTTTGCCTTTGAATATGGGTCTAAATGTGTTTACCTTCTTTTCTATATTATGACGTAGTTCGAACAACTCTTTATTGTAGTTGATGCGTGTCATAATTATCCATTTACGTAGGAGCTCCAACTTCCTGTGGGTAACTGGATGGGTTTCGGACTTAAGTTCACCCTCTACCCTATCCCATAAATCGGGATCGAGTAATATTTCACGCCATTCAGTGGCTTTGGCTTCGAGTTGCTCGCTATCCAGCTTCCTGTGTTTAAGCCCTTCGTAGTAGATGAGTGACTGTTCTTCTTCGTTCTGACGTAATTTGGATTCAAGTTCCTCCAGCCAACTCATTTACCCTCCTTGTAAAACTTACAATCGCAAACATCTGTGTGTAATTTATGTTACCAACCCATGTGTCAACACATTCGTCTTTACATACGTAAGCTGGACATGTTAAATTTGAAGTATAATTTTAAGACACTGACAGAAATAGGGTACTTCATTGAAGATACGGGAAATGAATCCATGGTAGTGTATTACATACAATGGAAACAAACCATTACATTGAATAGAGAGAACCATAACGAAAGATGGTGATAAGGAGGTATAATGAAGAGCATAAAGGGGACAAAGACCGAGAAGAATCTTCTTATAGCGTTTGCGGGTGAGTCACAAGCAAGGAACCGCTATACGTACTTTGCGTCCCAGGCAAAGAGGGAAGGATACGAACAGATAGCCGCTATCTTCCTGGAAACCGCAGATAACGAGAAAGAGCACGCTAAGCGGCTATTCAAGCTGCTTGAGGGTGGAGAAGTTGAGATCATTGCCAGCTTCCCTGCCGGTGTGCTCGGAAGCACGAAGGAGAATCTCAAAGCTGCCGCTATTGGGGAGAACTACGAACATACAAAGCTGTATCCTGAATTTGCCCGTATAGCTGAAGAGGAAGGTTTCCCCGACATAGCAGCAATCTTCAGAGCGATAGCAGTTGCAGAGAAGCAGCATGAGAAAAGGTTTTTAGCCCTACTTGAGAATATCGATAAGGACAGAGTTTTCAAACGAGATACAGTTGTGAAGTGGAGATGCAGGAACTGCGGTTACATCCATGAAGGTACTGAAGTACCCAAAAAGTGTCCCGCCTGTGCACATCCACGAGCATATTTCGAGCTGTTGGGCGAAAATTACTGAAAGAAGAACGTTGAATACAAAAATGCGTTGTCGATTAATAAGTGGGTTTTATATACTTATGGTCGAGATTTTATACCTTAAAGGGGGACCTAACGTGAATTTATAGGGAGGTGCTCATGAAAATATGTACTGTACTGGGTATAGCGATTTTGGGATTATGTTCAAGTGTGGGGATTGTAGATGCTAAAGGACGCACAGCCGCCTATACGGGTGGGGATTGTTACGATTGGGCAGGCCATATCGTAGGTCATCACTATGCGGTGCAGGGAAACATCTTAGCAAGCGAGGAAGTACTCAAAGCCATGGCAAGGGCGTTCGAACAAATCAATGGAACTTTGGCAGAGAGGCTACTTGTAGCTCTTGAAGCTGGTCAAACCGCTGGTGGTGATAGGCGTGGTCGCCAATCAGCTGCATTGCTTGTTGTGAGAAAACATGGTGGATATTCAGGATATAACGA
>NMUJ01000053.1 GCA_002256535.1 Caldifarciminota bacterium 4484_18 | reverse complement strand
ATAGTGGTGGATTCGGTAGCTGCATTAGTACCACGTGCTGAGATAGAGGGTGAGATGGGAGACGCACATATAGGGTTGCAGGCACGCCTTATGTCACAGGCATTACGTAAACTTACCGCCGCTATATCGAAGTCACGTACGTGTGCGTTGTTTCTTAACCAGGTAAGATACAAAATAGGGGTGATGTTTGGTACACCAACAACTGATGAAGCGATTGGATCAAATCAAGATAGGTGATAGAATTATTGGTAACAAAGTGAGTGTAAAGATTGTTAAAAACAAGCTTGCACCACCGTTCAAGAAAGCGGAGTTTGACATATATTATGGCAAAGGGATATCACGTGAATCCGAGTTACTTAACCTTGGTGTTGAACATAAGATTATCAAGAAATCGGGTGCCTGGTACGCATATGGTGACTTGCAGCTGGGGCAGGGGCGTGAGAATGCTATTAAATTCTTGATGGAACATCCCGAGCTTGTGCAGGAGCTTGAGCACAAAATACGACCATTGTTGGGGTTACCGGAAGTTGGATAAGCCATTTTATTTAATTGACACTTAACAAGGATAGCGCAAAAGGGAGGGGTGAGGTGGCGATCTTTAATATGTGCAGTGATATTTCGTTTATGGGTTTCGTGGACGGAGCACCACCGTTGGAATTGAGCAAAGAAGGTATAACATATCGACCCTGGTACGACCCTGTAAGCTGGTTATTGTGAGATGAATGAACTTCAAACCATGATACGTTTGGTAGAAAGACGTGCGAAAACTATATTTACACCAACTAAATTGCCAGATACCTCATACACGATAAATCAATACGTAGGGTGTGGCCATGCATGCCTGTACTGTTATGCCAAATTTATGTGTAAGTGGAAGCAACATGGTGAATGGGGTAGCTGGGTTGAGGTTAAAGTAAACGCGCCCGAGCTTGTGAAACTCAAACATCCAGCTGGTAATGTTTACATGAGTTCGGTGTCCGATCCTTATCAACCTATCGAGAAGGAGTTACAACTTACACGTAGAGTGCTGTTAAATATGGATAAAAGCGTACATCTGTCCGTACAGACAAAGTCTAACCTTATACTACGTGATATCGATGTCTTACCATCAATGGGTTTAGCGGTAAATTGAAAAAAATGTTCGAACCTTACTCCTCCACACATCGTGAACGGCTACAGACGTTGAAGATATTAAAAGCACATGGCATTAACACATATGGATTTATAAGCCCGATAATACCGGGGGTTACTAATGTAGGTAAGGTAATAGACCAAAGTTCAGAATTTGTAGATTATTATTGGTTGGAACTATTAAACCTCAGGGCAAGTGGCAGCAAATTTAATGGACTGTTGAAGGCTGAGTTCCCACAAAGCTACGTAATTGGTTCATAAGGCCACATGATACGGTGTACTGGATAGTATTGCATAAATTCGAGGGGTACTGGATATCGCCGTTAGCAAACCATGGTGCACTCAGGCGTGCGTTGGACGAAATATGGCACAAAAATATAAAGGTGATGCTGGATCTCGAAACTCCATTGGTGGCACCTTGGCGCTATGTAGTGGGATGGAAAGATTTTACCCGAAACAAAGCAATGATACAGCAGTTCGTAGATGAAGCCAACCCGCAGGTGATATTGTGTGAGAAACCAGGTGATGACGAGCGACTCAGGTCGTGGGGCTTATCTTACGTAGGTGAGGTTGAGCGTATCAAGATGGTATACACGAGCATAATGCTACGTAAACGCAAGCATCGTGAGTCCCTATTACGTAATGTGTGTGAGGCGGGGGTTGAGAAATATGGGGTAAAGTTTAAGATTGGGTTAGGTTGCATAGCTAAGGGGGTCACTAAATTGGAGAGGCTACTGTCACCGGAAGCTCTGTATCATGACCTCAAGATAGCATCTGAATGTGGGGTTGATGAAGCGGTGATATATAGGTTGGGTGGGTTAAACGAAACCTATCTGGATGTGATCAATAAATTCATTTAGTATCAAGGAGGGGCGATGGAGTACATACAGGTGATGGCCACCATAGATGACTGTGAAGCAGCAGAAAACATAGCTTATACGCTGGTAAGCAAGCGATTGGCTGCATGTGTGCAGGTTAAGGTATCTGCCAACTTTTTATCCCAAATTTACGTCTAACCTATAAGGATGCGAGAGGAATGGGTTCTACGTGCACAACAGGGTGATAAGAAAGCGTTCGACAAGATAGCGAGAGAATGGTACCCGAAGATACTGAACTATGTGTATAGGGCAACACTTAACATGGAGCTGGCAAGTGAGATCACACAGATAACAATGGTACAGTCATATTTCAAGCTACAGCAATTGAGGGAGCCACGCTACTTTGCCACTTGGATATATAAAATAGCGACTAATTTGATATTCGATCACTTACGTGATAAACGGCGTGAATCACTTACACTCGACGATATTGTCGAACCTTCTTTTACACCGAACTGGGAGACGAAGCTCGCTATCCAGCAAGCATTAAACCAGCTATCTGATAAGGAACGTACGGTGGTTGTTATGAAGATCTACGAAAATATGAAGTTCCGTGAGATAGCTGAGGTGCTGGACGAACCTGAAAGTACCATCAAGACCCGTCTATATAATGGGCTTAAAAAATTGAGGCAAATTTTGGATGGTTGGGGCATGAAGGAGGTATGATGGATTGCGAAGCCGTAAAGGAAAAATTAATCGCTTATATATTTGGTGAATTACCTGAACCTACACAACGTGAGGTTAGTGAACACCTGAAAGCATGCAAGTCATGCAGCGAGGAGTGTAAGTCACTTATATCGATAGTCAATACGTTACGTGACAACTGGATATCAGCACCTATTAAGAGGGCACGTCATCGTACACGTATATCTGTGAGAAGGTTCATCGGTTATGCGATTGCTGGTGTATTACTGATGTTGGCGATATTTAACTCAAGGTTCCACTATGATGGTGTAACACGATCGTGGGGGGTCTCTTTTTCGATGTTACCACGTACAGCTGACGAGCAGTACATACAGGAGGTGCTGAATGCACGTGATGAACGGTTATTGGCGGTGTTTGCCGAAATTATTGGCCAACTTGAAGCCCGTTGGGCAGATAATTTTTACACGATAAGCCTTTATCTTGAGAAAGGAGGTGAAAGATGAAGAAGTTAACCCCACTACTTATTGTCCTCGTAGTGATGGTAGGGTTACTTTACGGTGAGGAGAGCAAACCACCATTATCTAAGTTACGTCGCGATATAGAGATATCGGAAGTAATACTTGGGGAGGTGGTACTCGGTACTTATACTTTGGAAGGGTTTCTCGGTAAAGTTGGAGGCTTCTACTTCCCCGAGAAGGGGTTGATATTTGTGGTTAATGTACCCTTGCTGTTGGGTACACCAGCTGAAACCTTAGCGGCACGTGTTAAGGATTTCTTTTGCCATTATCTCATTGCGTTTCCATATCTGGATAAAAATGAGCGAATACGTGTAGCATTACGTTACGAATATCCAAGCTTTGAGGGATTGCTCAAAAAAGATGAAGAGCGTCCTCGGGTTGTGGTCTTCTCTGTTGAGAAAGCTGACCTCGACAAGTACGAATCGGGTAAGTTAAGTGAGAAAGCTTTACGAGATAAAATCAAGGTAACTGAGATACGTGATCTACCACATGATGTACGTGTGATGGGTGCTATACTCAAGGAGACGATAGATTCACCTGAAAGCATGGTATTGTATTTACCGGATGAGGGTGCGTACTTCCTCTATTACGGTAGGGGTATACGGCATGCATTGGAATCACTAAGATCACTAAGAGGGCGTATTGAACTGAAGGTTAGAAAAGAGGTCGAACATCGCATTAAAGCCAAAGAGCGTGAATTGATCGAAACACTTGCATTGTACAGTGGGACGCTTGTCTCACTCAAAGAGCATGATTATGTGAACATTGGTATATGAGCTTACACCTGAAGAGTTCAGCAAGCAGATTCGTCACCTACACTATTGATACTAACCGAGGGGTACAACCCCCTCGGTATCTTCACGGGTTATTCACATAGCTTCTGTAGTATTACCTCGATCGCTTTCTCAAGTTGTGGATCATAGCCCTTCGCAAGTAGGTCAGGTCTATCATCCACAGGTATATCAGGGGTGACACCTTCGTTTTCTATAACCCAGTTACCCTCTAAGTCACGGAACCTACTCACCGGTACCGTCCATTGTAACGTACGTCGATTATTAAACCTTCCTTGTTAGATTGTGCAAAGAGATACTTGCCAAACTCCTCCAACCCCCACGTAGCGGTGTTAGGCACATGTATATAACCTACACGCCCGTCAGTGGCAGTTTCTACCTTGTGGCGGTTGGTCTCCACCCAGTCAAGATATCGTAACTCCATCTCATTACTTAAGCTGATGGGTTTAACCACCACCGTACGTGTACCTTTTACGCTGGGTTTGTCGTTGACCTCAAGCCTCACCTGTTTATCCACAGTGGTTTCAAAGTATTTGTAGGGGTTATCTGGATATCGGACGAGCTGACCCTCGACTTTTATGAGATACTCACCTTCTTTCACCATCACACCAGGCTCTGTGAGTGGTGCACGTCGCCTTTTTTGCCAGTTTTCTCCCTTGTCCCATACATACGTGTGTGAGGCACCCAACTCACGTAACATACCCGCTATTAAGTAATTCAAGTCGTACCTATCAGCTGCATAAGGTAAGAATTTGCTGTAAATCCCATACAAACCGTGCCAATCCACACCGTGCATGCTGGGATCGTAGAAGAAATCGCGTTCCAAGCGCCACACTTCATGTAGCATTTGACGCCATTCCTGGCTGGGGGCGACCTTTAGCTTCATCTCGTCGGTCTTGAGCTTACCATCGCCAACACTATACTGTGTATCGTTCACCTCGATGATACCGAATGTATTGCCACCTTTATATAGCACATGTTTACCATCTTCTGATATCCCATATCCATCTATACCCTCAATTAATACATGGTCTTCTTTGTCTTCGATATCGTACACGTGTAAATTGTATTTGCGCTCCCTGGATGTAAAATCTATACGCTCTAAGTAGAATATTTTATTCTCAGTAGCTGCCAAACCTGAGTAATTACCAGCAGGTATCGGCACAGCTACTACACGTTGTGATATACCTTCGAGATCGATTTTTATCTCCTCAGGTGGCTTCTTTTCGGGTTCCTCTGATTCTTCTGTCTCCTCTTCAGGTATCTCTTCGTCACTCTCGGGTAGGAATGGTGATGGTACCTCTGCCTGTAACGTGACTAAACATATGTTCTCGGTGGCGGGGTAAACTCGGAGCTCACCGAAATCACCACGTGCGGGGGTAAACGTTCTCGACGAGATAAAATAGAGGTACTTACCCGAAGGATCGGGTGACCAGCAATAACTCCATATGTAATCGACTGCTGAGGTATCAACTAACATCGGCTTTTTCTTATCGATATCCACATAGAATAACCTTAACTTGCTATCCGAATATAGCAGTTTCTTGCTGTCAGGTGACCACACCAACGGCCAGCGGTAACATTCACCATCATAGGTGATACGGATTGCGTCACCGGTACCATCAGCTTTACGTATGTATATCTCGTATTCACCGGTCTCATCTGATAGATACGCTATCCATTTACCATCGGGTGACCATACCGCATAGCGTTCACGTGTACCAGCTGTGCAGGTGATATTACGTACTGGACCTTTCTCTTTGGGTACGGTGAATATATCGCCACGTGCAACGAACACAGCACGCTTGGCGTGCGGTGATATATCGAACCAATCCACAAGGGTGGAAACATCTTCATATCTTGGACGTACAAACTTGTAGTCATCCGGTACCTTGATCTTCAACCTATGGTATCTTTCGGTTTTGAGATCCAACACCCATAATGTGCCACCACATTGGTAGACGATTTTTGAGCCACCTAAACTTGGCAATCCAACATCGAAATCCTGATGATCGGTTACCCTATGTATAACTCCAGTGTTGGTATCATAACAGTAAATGTTAAGCTTACCATCTCTATCGGACAGAAAGTATATCTTATCTTTGTACCAGAGTGGACATATGTCGGTACCCTCCCAATCCGTTATCCTATACGCTGTATCGCGGTCAAAATCATATATCCATACATCGGGTACTCGGCCACCACGATAGTTACGCCACCCCAATCGTGCCGGACGACGGTTGAAAGCCACCTTATTACCATTAGGTGAGAAGCTTGCCCAATAGGCTACTGGTAGGGGTAACTCCTCCGGTAAACCGCCCTCCAGTGATACCCTATACAGACGCGGTTGACGCCAACGTCGTGATATGAATAGCACATAGTTACCGTCGTGTGTCCATCCTATTACCCTATCGGAAGCTGGATGGTACGTCAACCGCAACGGAGGGCCACCATCCACAGGTATCACGTATACATCGAAGTTATCTGCATCGTAATGACCACTAAGTGCTACGAACCTACCATCGGGTGAGAACTTAGGGTGGGATTCGAAACCCTCATCTGATGTCAATCTGCTGGCAATACCGCCGGTATCGGGTACCAACCACAGATTACCACCGTATTCGAAGACCACGGTATGATTGTAAATATCGGGAGCTGATAGCAATAATGTACTATCTCTATATGGGCTATTTACTACAAGCAAAAGCAGCAATAACCAGCTCATGATACCTCCTTTATTAGAATTTACGGCAAATCGTGGGTCGCCAATAGCCACCTACTCGTAACGTAGGGCCTCGACTGGATCCATGCGTGCAGCTTTACGTGCGGGATACATACCAAAGAATATACCCACAGTGACTGCAAACATAAACGCAAGTAAAACAGAGCTGAACGTGACCACCGACTGGCCACCACCCCATAACCTGGGTGGCCCAAACATACCTGCACCTACCATCAAATTGCCTATCGTATTAGTACGTTCGGTTACTGAGACCAACATTATGTTCATTATACCGATACCACCAACAATTAGCGATATAGCTGCTATACCTGCAAGCATTATTTTGAACGTACCAACTGTCTTCTCGATGGTTTGACGAAACTCTTCCTGGCTGCGGATGACGAAATCCTCAACCTTGTTGTGTCTATCAAGTAATAGTTGATGTACCTGCTGGCTGGCAGTATCTGCCATATCGGGTTTTGATTGCACCAATATCATCTGTACCCTATCATCACCTGTGAACCGTTTCTGCATCGTAAGTATGGGGACGAAAATCTGGTCATCAAACCTTAGCCACCCAAACGCTCCCTTTTCCTGCATTACACCGACAACTGTGAAACGCTCACCTTCTAACTTGATCTCTTTACCTATGGGGTATTCGTCACCGAATAGTTCCTTCTTGACATTCTTACCGAGTACACAGATTTTGGCCCAACTCTTAAGATCGTCTTGGTTGATAAACCTACCATATTCTGGCCAATGGTTACGTATCATCTGATATTCGGGGGTGGTACCTATAACCTCAGCCTCGTATTCGTTGTTAAGGTACCTGGCAACCACATTACGTCGTATTTCGGGTGCTACATGGTCGACGGCTGTACATTTATCCTTAATAGCTATGGCATCTGCATAGGTAAGCCCTTTAGATCTGCCACGCCATTCGAATGCCTCCTCTTTGGTCCTTGGTGGCCTATTGAATACCATGACTACATTGGCACCAAGCTTCTCGATCTCTGTTGTTATGTGACGTTTGGCACCTTCACCGACACCGAGCATACCGATGACAGCAGCTACACCTATCACGATACCAAGCACCGTAAGCAATGACCGTAACCTGTTGTGTAGTATTGCACGATAGCCGGAAACCAACCCCGTAAGTAAGCCACCCAGGAAGCTGCTATTTTGGGGATGGTTAACAGGTTTGTTATTCCCTACATATACTTTATGTGAACGTAAACGCTCATCTTTCTCTATTTTACCATCCCTTATGTGTAGTACCCTATCTGCGTAGCTGGCAACTTCAGGATCGTGTGTCACAACGATTACGGTTTTACCCTGCTCATGTAAGGATTTGAATATTGACATTACCTCTCTACCGGATTGTGAGTCCAAGTTACCGGTGGGCTCATCTGCCAACAGTATCTCGGGTTCGTTCACCAGCGCACGTGCGATAGCTACCCGTTGTTGTTCACCACCTGAAAGCTCATTTGGATAATGGTATGTACGTGCTTTCAGACCCACAGCTTCAAGTGCAAGCCTTGCACGTGATTTACGTTCGTCACCACTTATACCTGAGTATAGCATGGGGAGTTCGACATTATCGAGTGCGGTCATCCTTGGCAGTAGGTTGAACAACTGGAAAACGAACCCTATACGTTGGTTACGAATGAGGGCCAGCTCGTTATCATTGAGGGTATTCACCAACCGTCCATCGAGATAATACTCGCCGGATGTGGGACGTGCCAAACATCCCAATATATGCATGAGTGTGGTCTTACCCGAACCTGAAGGTCCCATTATCGAGACGAACTCACCGGGGTCGATATCGAACGATACCTCACGTAGGGCTATAACCTCAAGCTTACCGACCTGATAGATTTTGGTCACCTTGCTTACATGGATAAGCGGTGGCTTCTTCATCTACGTATACCACGTGATGATGGTCCCCTGTATTGTCCCAATGACGCTGGTAACCCTACCGGGGGTTGTAGGAGTACTGTATCGCCTTCGGATAGACCCTGTTTGATCTCAACGTTAACGTCATCCTCCAACCCTGTAACTACTGGTTGTAAACGTGGTGTACCATGATGTAGTACTTTTACAAATTTGTGGCCATCACGTTGTATGATAGCAGTCTTAGGCACCAGCAACACATTATGGGCTTCACCTACGATTATGTCAATATCAGCTGTCATACCGGGTTTAATAAACGAATCTGCATCAAGTATATCAACCTCCACAGGATATACGACAATGTTCTGTTCGACTGTACCGGTGGGTGATATCTTCCTAACTTTTCCATGGTAGACTTTACCACGTATGGCATCGAACCCGATCCGTACAGGTTGGCCAACCTTTACTTTAGCTACGTCTATTTCGTTGATCTTAGCCTTAACTATCATCTTACTCAAATCCGCTATGGTCATAAGCACAGTACCACCACCATACGTGCGTGTACCAGAGGTGATCATCTCACCTTCTTCGACGTTCAGATTTATTACGACACCAGATACGGGAGACCTGATCGCTATCAGAGTAACTTCGTCAGCTGCAAGCTCTTCTGGGTTGATGTCAGCACCACCAAGTAATAGCTTAAGCTGACGTTCGGCTAACCCATGGCTGATTTTACAATCTTCATAGAGTTTTTCAGCATCCTCAACTTCCTTTTTAGCAATGAAACCTTTCTCGAACAGCTCACGCTTGCGCTCCAGATCGCGGTGTGCGGATTCGAGTTCCAGCTTCGTACGTTGTAAGGTAGCCCATGCGTTTGCTACCTGTTGTGATTGTGTAGCCTCCAGCTGTATGATTGCGAGTGTATCACCTGGCTCCACTACGGTACCTTCATCTACAAATAGGGATTTGACCTCACCGGCGAAATCGGACTTGATATTGACCATGGTTAGTGGTTCAACTCTACCACTTTCTGTCACTTTAACAGTGATAGAACCACGCTTAGCGGTGGCTTGGGATAATTTTAACTTATCTATGGCGTGGTCCTGGTGAAGTACTTTCCACAGTACCAAACCTGTAACTATCACCACAATTGTGGCAATCACTACAAACAGTTTATTGCGCATTAATCCTCCTATTTATAAGGTAATTGCCCCGTAGCAACTGCCAACCTCGACTTAGCGATCAGATAATCATACATTGCACTCGTGTAGCTTAGCTTGCTATCAAGTAGTGCAATACTGGCATCTATGACCTCGGTTATGGGAGCGATACCCGCTCTGTAGCGACCAAGAGCTGTGTCGTAACTTAACTGTGCGGTTTTAAGTTGCTTGCGGGTGAGCTCAATCTTCTTTAACCCCGTGACCATATCCACGTATGCAAGTTGTACCTCAAGTATAGCGGAACGTTTCAGTTTATCATACTCTAAACGCGAGTTGTCAAGATAGAGGGAGGCTATCTTTATAGCATGCCAGGTTTTACCTGCATCGAATATTGGGAAACTCAACCCCACGGATATGGACCAATCACTATATCTGTTGAGATTAGTACGGGTTAATGGTGTGCCACCGAATACGAATCTATCTGCGCTAAGATGGTAACTACCTGTAATCGTTAAGCAGGGTAACCTTTCCAACCATGCAAGTTTTAGGTTGTAAGCATTGATCATGATATCAGATTGTGCCCTGAGCAGGTCGGGTCGTCCCTTTAGTGCAATGGTAATACAAGAGTCTATGCTGGGTGGCTGTTCCTCTATGAATTCAACCTGCTCAATCTTTATTGGGTAATCCAGGTCTATACCCAAAGCATCGTTTAGCTCCATACGGGCAAGCTCAAGCTCCCCTTTGGCTTGGGTGAGGTCGACCTCAGCACGTGTAACTTCAACCTCAGCTTTCAATACATCGGATTTGGGTGCAAGCCCAAGTTCAACCCTTGTGCGGGCAAGTTCAAGCTGCTGCTTCTTCTGGGTGAGATTCTCCTCGTACAGTTTGAGCATAGCCTGTGACTTAAGTAGGTTAAAATATTTACGTATAAGGTTAAGTATTTGGCAATACTTATCAGGTTCTTGCCACTACTGAATGGTGTGATTGTAGCGTTGATACCCAAGTGGTAATGGTTGGGTGTCCACTCCAACCTGTTATATACATTGTTGAGGTTATAGCCACCCGATAGCTGTATGGTGGGTGCAATAGCTGTTTTCATATCCTGTAGGTCAAGCTCCGCCACACGTAAGTTGTTACGTGCTACGCGTAGGTCGGGTGAGTTATTTAGCGCTATTTCGATACATTCCGTAAGTGTAAGCGTATCGTTTGAGGTAGAATCCGCACATAACGGGTGGCTAAGTAGTAAGATGCTATAAAGCGATATTATACAAATCGATATACTTGCCCATCTACTGTGTGCGATACGATACCACATGTTACCTCCTTTGTTTAAAATATAAGACAAAATTTTAACTTAATAAGTTCCGGAATAGGCTATGCCCCGCAATTCACATGACGATATCCCTCAATAGAGTTGCTGCTTCTTCCGGTGGTATAGGATTTATGTATATACCGGAACCGAGTTCAAACCCAGCCGGTCCAGCTGTACGTACGAGTATTTCAATATACCAGTGGAGATGTTCAACGTTCTCCTGACCTGCGGGTGCGGTTTTGATTATCAAATTATATGACGGTTGATGCATAAGCTTATGTAACTTACGGAATGTTGTGGATATAGCAGTAGCAAGTGCGGGTAGCTCATCATCGCGCAAATCGAACCCTGCATGATGACGTAGCGGTACTATCCATGTCTCAAATGGTACACGTGCAGCAAATGGTTCTAACACAACGAAATGTTCGTTACACAAGACTATGCGGGTGCCAAGTTCGAGCTCGTGTTTGATATAATCACATACTACGCAGGTACCAAATGCGTCACAGTAGCGACGTGCTTCGTAGAAGCTGTCCCTCAACCCAGCAGGTACGATCGGTGTAGCTATTATCTGTGAATGTGGATGCAATAATGATGTACCTGCTAACGGGCCATAGTTACGAAATATTGTGACAAGGTCGATCTTTGGATGTAATTTGGTCAACTCCCGATATCGTACAAGATATGCAGTTAGTATGTTCTCTATCTCATGTAACGAATAGGTTGCCAGTGTCTCGTTATGCTTGCGTGATTCGATTACCACTTCAGCAATACCATAACCTGATATTGAGATAAAGTTACCATCTATCCGTCTATGAGGTGCACCAGCTCCACTGCATGGTGCGTATTTATTGGGTACCACACGTAGAGCCCACTTACCAGCTTCTTTTAGCTC
>NMUJ01000052.1 GCA_002256535.1 Caldifarciminota bacterium 4484_18 | reverse complement strand
GGGGTGAACCGAATACATCCTACGCATTTGATACCGCCTTACAGTATTCCCCACACACGTGGGGGTGAACCGGCTTCTATAACCTTATCAGCAGTGGGTATTGCGTATTCCCCACACACGTGGGGGTGAACCTATAATCGGTAAAATCCACATAATACCAAGACAGTATTCCCCACACACGTGGGGGTGAACCTACATAATGAACCTTCTACGAAAGTAGTATATAAATACAATTTCGGCGACTATCACTAAATTTTTCAATATTGTTCTATCTCTTTATGACATTCATCTACTTGTAAGAGTAACTGAGGTTAATGCTGATAAAGGTAAGTGGCTATTAAAAAACATCCTCAAGCAATAATACTTGATAGCAATTGAAGGTTATATACTTGTAATGTCAAATAGTAATTATAATTCACAAATAGTTGGCTTTTGCAGAGGGTTATTTTACAATGTTTTAATGAAGTGCTTTCATGGTTATCATTTGATTACTGGTTTATTTAATATTGATTTAGTGTATGTATAAGTTGAAGATGATGGTAATAGAGATGCATTTTCTGGATTTGTTTTGAATTGGATTGATGATAAATTGCAGTAAGAGTGATTGAGAAGATTTCAAAAGGAGGTGTAAAGAGATGAGATATTTAACAATTTTTATAATGGTTCTGATGGTATCACCCATTATGGCTAAGGAGATAGAGCTATTACCGGGTGTTTATTCAGAACCAACGGAGGTAACCACATCCGACAGCTTCAGTGCCATAACTTTCTTATTCCCTGAGGAGCAGGAGCTCTTCAATGATGATGGTAGTGTTCAATCGGCTCATTATGGGCTTTTGGGTCAGGCAACCACATTTGAAGCACCGTGTGACTGCCACCTGGTTCGCCTCAAGTATCTTCTGGATGGTTCCAATTTTACCTGGTATTTTGATGTATATCATACTTCGTCAGGTAATAAACCGGACCACAACAATCCATATTTTGATGAGCCGATAGAACACTACGGTTCGCACTCACAGGAGTGGGTAGAGACAGATGTAACCGACAAGGGCGTTGTATTCTCAGAGGGAGAGGTGTTCCATCCATATTATGAATATGCTGGTGGACATGGAAACAGTGATGGAGCGAATGATGCCCCTGAATATAGCAACTGGTGGCGGTTCAACAGCGAAAACTGGTCCGAATATTCCTATTATTTCGGTTCAGCTATGTTGAGGGTGTTCATTAATGATGATATGGACCCGCCCTATGCTGACGGCTTTGACCCCGCTGATGGAGATACAGTCCCACCCGACACCAATATTGTATTCCATGCAAAAGACGACGACGTAGGTGTTGACTCCGATACCATCAACACAGATTCGGTAGTAGTTACCGTAGGTGGCGAGCCGGTGCCAGGTTCACTGGATGTAAGTGGTGATGAGAGCGACTACACGGTGACCTTTGACCCCGACAGCGACTTCACCCAGGGAGACACGGTGACAGTGACTTTAAGCCCCGAGGGTAATGAGATAACCGACCTTCTGGGTAATCCCATGGAGACCGTTGAGTACTCGTTCAATATAGGTTCATATGCGGTGATTGTGAACTCATCGATTGGTGTTATCAAGGCGGAATACAAGTAACCGTTAGCCGTACTAACAACAGTTAGGGATATAGAGATGGGATAGAGATATCCCATCTCTTTTTATATTTAGGTTATGTGATGTAGCGACCCAATTTATATTGGGTCGTTTTATTTCGTCCCATCATAAGATGGGACGCTACAGAATTGATAATAGCGCCTCCATTCGTATGGCGACGAGTGTGTGATTGTTCCCGTAAGGGAGAATTATAATTCTCCCTTACAAATTTGAAATTTGGTTTATCAAGCCCGAAGGCGTGGTATGTGAGGTCACGCCTCCCCGTTAGATAATACTATATCTAACTGGGCGACTAAAACGCCAGTCATTTTGAGCGATAGCGAATAATCTCATAGAGTATTAAAACGGTATGGGGATTCTTCACTCCACTTTGGTTTCGTTCAGAATGACATATATTTGAGTGTAAAAAAATCCGTCCTTATGGGGACAAGGACGGCATAGAATAACATTGGATATAAAGAAGGTCTGGAGTTCCATCGGGGTATAGAATGTGAGTGGTCTTCAAGTGATATCGACCTAGGAACCCTCGGGTTTTGACTGTCGGTTGATTATATGCCGTTTCCTGTCTTAGACGGCTATTTCAACCGACACCCGAAAGCATTATAGTAGGGACTCCTTAGAAAGGAGGTGATCCAGCCGCACCTTCCGGTACGGCTACCTTGTTACGACTTCACCCCCCTTACCAACCACACCTTCGGCACCTCCCTCTGCTTGCGCAGTTGGGTCGGCGACTTCGGGTGCAGCCAACTCAGGTGGTGTGACGGGCGGTGTGTACAAGGCCCGGGAACGTATTCACCGTGGCATGCTGATCCACGATTACTAGCGATTCCACCTTCATGGAGTCGAGTTGCAGACTCCAATCCGAACTGGGGTCGGTTTTTTGGGATTTGCTAGGTCTTGCGACTTTGCCGCCCTTTGTACCGACCATTGTAGCACGTGTGTAGCCCCGGGCTTAAAGGCCATGAGGACTAGACGTCGTCCCCACCTTCCTCCGGCTTTCGCCGGCAGTCTCCATAGAGTGCCCAGCATTACCTGGTAGCAACTATAGATAGGGGTTGCGCTCGTTGCGGGACTTAACCCAACATCTCAGGTAAGGTTCTTCGCGTTGCATCGAATTAAACCACATGCTCCACCGCTTGTGCGGGCCCCCGTCAATTCCTTTGAGTTTCAGCCTTGCGACCGTACTCCCCAGGTGGGGTGCTTAATGCGTTAGCTCCGGCGCTGAAGGGGTCGATACCTCCAACACCAAGCACCCATCGTTTACGGCCAGGACTACCGGGGTATCTAATCCCGTTTGCTCCCCTGGCTTTCGCGCCTCAGCGTCAGTGCCGGGCCAGGTGGTTGCCTTCGCCATTGGCGTTCCACACGATATCTACGCATTCCACCGCTACACCGTGTGTTCCACCACCCTCTCCCGGACTCAAGATAGGCAGTATCCCGGGTAGGTCTTTGGTTGAGCCAAAGCATTTTACCAGGGACTTACCAATCCGCCTACACGCCCTTTACACCCAGTAATTCCGGACAACGCTCGCCCCCTACGTATCACCGCGGCTGCTGGCACGTAGTTGGCCGGGGCTTTCTCATCAGGTACCGTCACCTGATAGGGGTATTAACCCTACCAGGCATCTTCCCTGACGACAGGGCTTTACGACCCGAAGGCCTTCCTCGCCCACGCGGCGTCGCACCATCAGGCTTTCGCCCATTGTGGATGATTCCCGCCTGCGCCTCCCGTGGGGGACAGGGCCTTGTCTCAGTCCCTGTGTGGCCGGACACCCTCTCAGGCCGGCTACCCGTCATAGGCTTGGTAGGCCATTACCCTACCAACTACCTGATAGGACGCGAACCCCTCCTCGGGTGGTAGCATGCAAGCAGAGGCCACCTTTCTCCCGTGTTTCATGCGAAACACAGGACTTATGCGGTATTAGCACCCCTTTCGAAGTGTTATCCCGCTCCCGAGGGCAGGTTGTCCACGCGTTACTCACCCGTCCGCCGCTCTACTCAACAACCCCGAAGGGTCGTCTTTCGCGCTCGACTTGCATAAGCTTAGGCACGCCGCCAGCGTTCGTCCTGAGCCAGGATCAAACTCTCTATGAAACTCAAACCTACTGACAGGAAGAATCACTTAAAGCGCTTCACACTCTCTGTTCCCTTCAAGAACTCCAGACCTGTCAAAGAACTAAACTTTATCCATAGTTAATATATATAAATATTATCTGGTTGTCAAGTGTTTTTATGCTTTTTTATCTCTGATTGCTTGAAAGTTGTGTTCTCTGGTGCCTTTAATACTCTATTCTGTTACCCTCGGCGTCATAATACACATCACCCATATATGCCCCGCTGTCATCATACTCACTGATTATCTTGTGATAACCGTAATCGTGCAGGTTTACGGGTTCACCATCAACGCCAAAGTATGCCTCCTCTATTGTTGTATAGCCCCCTTCGTCGTATTTATAGGTCACCTTGTGGTAGCCCAGTTCGCATAACACCGGCTCTCCCTCAGTTCCAAAATATGCCTCTTCTGTTGTACAGCCATCATCGTTGTAAGTGTAGTTGATTTTGTGGTATCCCTCCTTTAAGATTATCGGCTCGCCATCAACGCCAAAGTATGCCTCCTCCTCGGTGTATCCCTCATCGTTATACTTATAGTTTATTCGGTGGTAGCCGTAGTCATCCAGAACCATCGGTTTACCATCCACACCGAAATAGGCATACTCGCTTGTGCGACCCTTATCGTCATATTTGTAGGTTACCTTATGGTATCCATAGCTAGGTAGTATTATCGGCTTCTCACCAGCACCATAGTATGCCTCCTCAACCTTATTACCACTGTCGTCGTATTTATATCTCACCATCGGATATTCATACCATGGGGGTCCCATTAGATTGTTCTCGCAGTCGTAGTATGCTTCTTCTATTATATGCCCTTCTTCATCATACTTCCATCTTGCACTGCAATAGCCCATATATGGGTTTATTATCGGCTTTCCATCAGAGCCATAATATTTCTCCTCAACGCAATTGCCCCTCTTATCATACTTCCAGGTAATACCTGCATAGCCGAATGTGTGGACAAACACTAATTTACCGTCTGTGTCGTAGAACCTCTTACTTGTCATATATCCATTATCGTTGTATTCCATCTCTGCAATGGCAAAGCCAGAGCCGGGGTAGGGGGTTAGGTTGCCCTTGTGGTCATAGTATGCTTCCTCGGTTGTATAACCCTTATCGTTATACTTCCATCTAACCTCGGCATAACCATAGAAGGGTAAAACCTTTGGTTTGCCCCTTTTGTCGTAATACTTCTCCTTTGTGCAATAGTTGTTCTTGTCGTATTCCCACTCTATTTTTGCACATCCGATGTTGAGTGGCTCAGTGGGTTTTCCTTTCTCATTGTAATAGCTTTCTTCAATATTGTAGCCCAAAGAGTTGTATTTCCTGCGTACCATCGCATAACCGATGTTGGCGGGGGTAAATGGCTTACCATCTGTGTTAAAGTATCTCTCCTCTATGATGTTTCCAATGTCGTCGTATTTTCTTGCTACTTTTGCATAGCCAAGGGTGAGGGCAATCATCGGTTTGCCATCGGTGCCGAAATATGCCTCCTCCACGCAGTATCCCTGGTCGTCATATTTATAGGTCACACGGGCATAGTAGTTATCGTAGGGTATCATAGGCACATTGTTCTCGTTGAAGTATGCCACCTCAACTACATTGCCATCATCATCGTTCACATAGGTTGCCTTTGCAAATGACCTGCCAATGGGGATGGTAAGCTCTCCGTCCTCATCTATAAACCGCTTCTCTATGATGTATCCCATGTCGTCATAGACAACCTCCTGATGAAGCATCTCCTCCGCCTCCTCGGGTGTGATTGAGTTGCCCATCAGGTTAAGGTATTCAATATCCTCTGCTAAACCGCTCATAGCTGAAATAGATAACAGGGTGATGGCTATTAAAATACGCCTCATATTTTACCTCCGTGAATATGAATTATTGTAATTATAGGATATATATGTGATTTATAGGTAGAAAACCTAATTATGTTTTTATATAAAGCCGACCTTCTCAATGAGAAATCACACAATTAAACTGATATTTCAACCTGCTTATACCCTCTACAACCTCAAGTCATACGAGCCCTTGAGGAATATCACCCTCTCCAGTGGAACGAAGCCATTGTCGGTGTCCTCCCGCATCTCCTGATATGCCACATAGATTGTGCTTCCCGGCTGGTAGTTAATACCCACCAGCCAGGCAAACTTGTATATGCCATCATAACTTCCATCGTGGGTGAAGCGCCAATAGAACCACTGGTTGATGGTCTGATTAGCACTCAGACGATATACCCACATCTTCTCCTCGCCCTCAGGATATGCAATTGAGGGACCAAATGATATATCCAGACCCCCAACAGGACTTACCGCAAGACGGGTATAGAGCGAAAAGTATCTATCATAGCCCCAGCCACTTCCATACTCACACCCCAGTTGTCCACCGAACCACGGTCTTGGCAGTGCATATACATCCCAACACATCCACCGCACATCGTATATATCGCCAGTGTCGTCAGAGAGGTATGCATCCCTGGCAATCTCACCGCCTGTCCATAAGCCCCATACATTGGGAAACTCAATCTTAAGATTGTATCCCGCCTTTGCAGAGAGTTCATTATCAGTGATGTTTCTGTCATATACCCAATAGTATGCAAGGTAGGTCTCCTTCACTATTGAATCGGAGAAGCCCCAGATGTGTTCTCCACCACCACTTAAACCGTAGACGCCAAGCGAGTAGTATTGTATTTGACTCAAGGGGGCGTTGAAGTCGGCACTGGATGCCAGAAATGTCCACCAGTGACCTCCGTGAGTGGTCTGGTAAATGAGGGTGGCGCTGGTAAGCCAGCCAATCTGCCTCTCCTTGACTAGTGTTTTAGATTCATCGGTGGAAAGCCCTTCTGAGAATGAGCCCGCATAACCGAGTTGTAGGTCTATGCCCTTTGGAAGT
>NMUJ01000009.1 GCA_002256535.1 Caldifarciminota bacterium 4484_18 | reverse complement strand
TGGGTGTACGATCGTGATGCACGTTCCGCTATATCACAGATATGGGATGGTGAAGCTTGGAGGTATGGGTGGCTGGGTAAATACGAGCTACATGCAGATAGTGTTACAGCTTTTTTGTGGCTACCGTTACGCATACATAAACATACGACGGGTGAGAATATTTACCTCAAGGTGAAGGTAGACGACGATGAAGCGATGGTCGATACCCCACAAATTGGGTTAGCATCTAAGACGGGTTACCTCATGGGTACGTTAAGTTTGGATTCGACGTTCACCACATCGGGTAATAAGGTGGCGATACTTGCGTGTTCGTTGGATATGATCAAAGGCTGCTACTGGAGTGAACCCAACGGTGTTGACGAAGGTATGAACCTATCCGCAGGACAGTTCTTGGTACCGGTTACACCTGGTATTGTTACTGAACTTACATTTATCGATACAATGGGTAACCTTACGATAGGTTATGTGACCACAGAGCCACCGTGGGAGGTTATGGCTAATGAGACGACGTTCGTCGATATTGTACGTATTAGGGGTATGGACGTATATCCACCCGTACCGCAGGTGGCCCGCAAGTCTAAGATAAAGGTGTGGCTTTTCAATCCCCACACACATTGCTACGAGATACCGGTTAAGTTAGAAGTAAAGCTACCTGATTCGATATGGTTTACACCATTATATGATACGACGGTACAGTTAGATACGGGGGAAGACAAGATCGTGGAATTTACGTGGATACCGGAAACGGAAGGGTATCACAAGTTTATCACCCGTGTGTACAACATAACAGCTGATTGTGACGTATTTGTCGGCAGATACGTGGAACATATGGAGCTGGAAATCGCCCCCCGTACGGTGAGGAAAGGTGGGGTTCTCAACATCACATATAGGGTGCCGTTTCGTGAGGCGACGGTTGAACTTGAGCTGTACGATATCACAGGAAACAGGGTGGTATGTTTGTTGAAACAATTTCGATCACCTGCGGAGTATTCGTTGCAATTCGATACGAGTGAACTCGACCCCGGTGCTTATGTAGTCTACATAAAAGCGGTCGATTGCGAAACCGGTAAGCGGCTGGTTGCGAAACATCCGATTGCAGTGATACCATAAGTTGACATGGAGCTGGGTTACGTAACTTATGAGTAAGATGGTAACTGCCAAATATTATAAGCAGTTGGGTGATAACATGGTACAGTGTAAATTATGTCCTAACAATTGTGTGTTGAAAGATGGTGAGCTAAGCTTATGTTTTGGACGTAAAAATGAGGCTGGTACCCTCTACGTAGTGAACTATGGTGAGGTAGTCAGCATGCACATGGATCCCATGGAGAAGAAGCCACTGTATCACTTTCATCCCGGTAAATACATACTGTCGGTTGCACCTAACGGTTGTAACATGCGATGCCCGTATTGCCAGAACTGGGAGATAACCCATGTGCAAGCGCCTACACATTATATAGCACCAGATGAGCTGGTACGTATAGCGATAGCTAACGAATCCATAGGTATTTGTTATACGTACAGTGAGCCACTCGTATGGTTTGAGTACATCTTGGATACTGGTAAATTAGCGCATGAGCGTGGATTGGTAAATGTGCTTGTGACAAATGGTATGATAAATGCTGACCCGCTGGAGGAGCTCCTACCGTACATAGATGCAGCTAATGTGGATCTTAAGTCCATGAACCCAGATTTTTATCGTAAAGTAGTCAAAGGTAACCTTGATGCTGTTAAACATACCATTAAACGGATGAAGGAGGCTGGTGTACATGTTGAGGTGACCAACCTAATGATACCGGGGTATAACGATAAGGATGAAGATATAGAGCGGTTGGTGGAGTTTGTTGCTTCAGTAGGTGATGATACACCACTACATTTTACGAGGTATTTCCCATATCGTGGGTTTGATGCCCCCACGACACCGGTTAGTACGCTCAAACATGCATATGAGATGGCTGAACAGCGGCTAAAATACGTGTATATAGGGAATGTGAACATACTCGAGGGTAGTAATACCTATTGCCCTGAGTGTGGTAACCTGTTGGTTGAACGTTACTTCTACAGTACGCAGGTGGTAGGTGTAGCTGCCGGTAAATGTACTAAATGTGGTCGCAAAGTAGATATCGTAATGTGAAGCTTAAGCCTGCCGATTATGTGCTTGTAGTGATACTGTTAGCGGTAAGCTTATACTTATTTGCAAACCATAGGGCAACATACCAGCCGCGGTATGGTGTGATATATCTCAACGGTAAACCATACTATCGGTTCTACTTAAATAAAAACCAGATAATTAAAGTTGATGGCCCATTGGGTAGCTCCTACGTTGAGATCAAAGATGGTAGGGTTAGGATGTTGCAGTCACCGTGCCCGCTGAAGCTATGCATGAAACAGGGGTGGATCGACAAACCCGGTAGTGTTATCATCTGCGTACCTAACCGCGTAGTTATAGAGTTGAAGGGTAAGCCACGTGTGGATGCGGTCACCTACTGAGAGATTGCTATTACATATCTGTTGCGCACCGTGTGCAACCGTACCGATAAAAAGGTTAAAAGAGAGAGGGTTTGAGGTTATTGGGTTTTTCTACAACCCTAACATTCAGCCGCCATCAGAATATAAATTACGTATGGGGCAGCTCAACAAATTGGATATAGAAGTAATCTATGGTGAGTATGAACCATGGCGCTGGTTCAATCTTACACGTGGGTACTACGACGAACCCGAGGGTGGTAAACGTTGCGCAATATGTATAAGGATGCGACTTGGGCAAACTGCGCTTATGGCCAAGAAGCTTGGTATAGAATATTTTACAACTACGTTGACAGTCAGCCCATACAAGGATGCGGATATGATAAACACAATCGGTTACGAACTCGGTACCACTTATGGGATAAATTTTCTGCGGGAAAATTTCAAGAAACGCGATGGTTACAAGGAAAGCATACGTATAGCGAAGGAACTTAACCTGTATCGACAGCATTATTGTGGTTGTATATTTAGTAAGAGGAAGTGAAAGTTGGGCAATGAAAGACTAAAACCACGATACTGTGATCCATCAAGAGAGGCGAGATAAACACACAATTATTCTGTAGTTTCTTGTAGTTATTTTGCAAAGAACCCTCACAGGAGGGGATTTGAATCACATTGGGTTATTCACAGTCGTACTTTTCAATGAAATATCGGAATGATCTATTTTTTGTTTTTGCTGTTTCGATCGAAAATATTTTCAGAATCTCTATCATGAAATTAACTCGGGAGTCGAATTTCTTAGGAATTAAACTATTAAATTGTTCCTTCGTAATACCATCTGTGAGGGTGCAAGGTTTTAAATCCAAAGTTATGCAAGCGTGATCATCTAACCCTGCCAAGTACCAGCTTTCTATTTCTTTTATCACAACGAGTATATTCTCTGGGTCGATGTTTTTCAACATCATCTGTAGCTTGCATTTTTTAGCTGTTACACAAGGGGAGTCGTTGATATCCACAACATAAATATAGTGTGCCTCCATAGATTTTATAGCACGGAGGTGATTGTCGATCTTATCTTTCTTTAATTTTGCATGCTTTATGATATGTACAAATGCATACTTGTGTTGCAAACTTAGCTCTGCAATTCTTTTGAAAAATCGCTCATCATCTGGACCTTCAACAAAAACGTACAATCCCTTGCATGTCATAGTCCATATTAACTTAGTAGATTTTGGACATAAAGCTCTTCGATACCAACTTCGTTGGTTAAAAAGGTTTTCACATCTTCTCTGTCGATGGGTCTGGATATTCTCGAAAATCCATATTCGTCACGTGATACTAACAACAGGTTCTCTATTTCCGTGTATTTAACTATCTCAGGGTTGTGTGTGGTCAATATGATCTGTTTACTGCGTGACGCATCTTTTATCATCTCCATGAGCTTTGCAATAAGATAAGGGTGTATATTACGTTCGGGTTCTTCAATTATAACGAGTGGTTTTCTTTCGAAATATAGTGCAATGATCAAGGCTGTGATGTTTATTGTGCCATCGGATATCAATGATGCTGGTAGATATTCATTTCTAAAGTAACACTCACGTAACTTGAACATTAACGATTTAGCGGCAAACTTCTCAACATCGAGATCCTCAATAAACGGTAACAGATCTTTGACTAAATTGAACAATTTTGTGCGTTCCGCCTTATTTTTGATGATATTCCGTAGTACGATCGATAGGTTGCTACCATCTTCTTCAAGCTCAACTTTACCTGTGATCGGAGTAGCTCTTTTCGGTAGCTTTGGATCGATGTCGTATATAGATATATTCAGTAATAGATCAAACAATGATAGCCAAGGATGGTAGATGATAGGTATACTGAGCAATAGGTTGCTTCTCGGTAGCTTTAGCTTTTTCAGAAATGGCGGAAATATATCTCTGTCGGATACAGAAATGCGGGTTAATCCAGATATTCCATATCTCAATTTATTATCAATACGGGATACTGTGATTTCACCTGTTTCCACATATGGGGCAGCTTTATCCCCTTTGGGCTGGATAAACCTACATTTAAGCCTCATAATATCTTTGGATACATTGAACCGTGGACTTCTCTTCTTGAACTTTAACGCAAACTCATAGATTACCTCGTATGGCTCTATTTTCACCATAGATTTGGACAAAGGAAAAGGCTCGAATGTACCTTTTAGATGTAATCCGAGATAGAAATCCTTTGAAGCTCCAATATTCATATTTCGTAGATACTCAACCCCTCCCCGCAGCGATACTGCATTGTCTAATCCATGGCATACTATGTCCTTCAAGAACCTAAATATTTGTACAAAATTTGACTTACCGGATGCGTTCGGACCTATCAACACGTTAAGATCGTTGAGCTCAATATCGAGTTCCTTAAAACTTTTAAAGTTTCTAACTTTAAGTCTTTCTATAACCATCCTATTAATTTTACATGACATATATAAAAGGTCAATATTGATGTTACTTTACGATATTTAATTTGATAGCTTTGACCTCGGATGCCCGTAGTATAACCTCTAATTCGTCCGAGACCCGACTTGTGGCGGATCTGGGGTTACCCCATAGATCGCATTCATATGCAATGTAGTTGTTGCGGTTTAACATCAATCTACCACGACATTGTCTACCATAGGGTTCAAACAGATGCAGGATGAACCCATCTTTGGTCGGCCTTATAGCTTCGACGATGAAACTGCCCACTTTTGGCCTACCTATAGTTTTAAATCTCGGGAATAGCAACCTCCTCGCAAGTTCAGGTATCCGTGCAGCAAGCCAGTCACCTTCATACCCGTATATCCAGAACGTGAACCCCATCCTACCGGTGTCAATTGTGGGATCGGGGAACATCGGTCCTTTTGTTATTGTAACTCGTGGCACACGGGTGATGAAATCCACCCCATTACGTGCAGCACTTATGATAGCGGTACCTTCGGATGCACCCTGGGCAACCAACCAATCGATAAAACATACCTCCCACTTCGCCTTATCGTACCCGGTGATCGGCTGTACTGGGTATGCCTGACATCCATAAGGTTTGCCACAGATGAACTTTATGGGCTCGAATTTCAACGGAAACCTTAGCTTCAACAGACGTTCACGGTCGTGCCAATCTATCTGTAAATCGAGCCTCACAAGGCCAGCCGATAGTTTCGTAACACGTAGCTCAGCTGATGAATGGTGACCAATCTCGTAATGGATCGTATTGGGTTGGTTTGTATCATGGGTTTCCGATATCTCAGCAAGTGGATCGCCAGGTTTACGTATGTTCCATGCATCAAGGGGCTGCCGTGTATCGTCAAAAACTTGTAGCTGCGGGATATACGGAATAAATGTTTGATCGTCCAACCTGTTGTGTATGTGGCACGATGTGTTTCAATGTACAGTTCGTCATCCCAAACCGGTAGCTTATCATGTAGCTTCTCTATGTCTTTCATTGCGGTTTCAACGGTGCTCAATTTAGTGATAGGATTTGTTGCCTCGATAATCTCAGCTGCCCAAAAGTCATATATCGTGGGTCCGCCACCAGCATCACCACGACCAAATGCCAATAGCTCGATACTGTCGGATTCGTTGAGATACATCAGCTGTTCACGTAACCTACCGTTGAGTACCACGATTTCACTACCGTTGTCGCCACGCCACCTGAATATACGGTATGGGAAAGTTGTCTCCGTACGCCAATCCAGTTTAGCTGTAAACATAAAATCGATACCCGCCAACCTGTATAACTTAGGTAACGTACGTGGGTAGCCGAAACTATCGAGTAGCCAATCGATACGTACATGTGTATTAAACATATCATGCCAGAGTTGCTTACCCAGCTCCAGTTGCCGCAGTATGGTCTCACCCAACGGTAAGTTAACGTCAGCCTCTACGAGCATCGCACCAACAGGCTCTATATTGGCAGATTTGACTTTACTTAAATACTTGGGGTTGTGCGATTCGATCCACTCCAAATACAGTGGTGTAGACAATATGAATTTAAAATCAAACTGCTTCTGTAAGTTGAACACGTTACCTAATGTTGTCAGCACCTTTATCTTGGTATCGGCTTCAGGCCATAACCAGGCCACATCTATATGGGATTGGGGTATTAGATACTTTATATTCTTCGGTACGTGTATGGTTTCTGATATCATCTGGCGATAGAACCTGATATGGGGATCGGCCTCAACCCTCAGAAATAACTTACGTAGTTCACCACCTTTAGGAAGGACGACCTTACCATGCAACATACCGCGATCGAAAACCGGTACCTCTGTGGCCACCCCTTCTATTGCACTCACGGGTAGGTCGTTCAATATCATATATCCAAGCTGAGAGGTGCCGGGTTCGATGAAAACCAGCTCATATGATGGATCGACGTATAGCTCAAATTCATACGTGATGGTGTCAACTTTCTTAAAGTCTATCGGTTTGTATCTAAGTGGTGGTGGCAGTACTCGTGTAAGGAGTTCATCAGGTATCGTATCTATAAGCTTGGCATCTTTTATCTCCACCGGCATCAGTTCAGTATATAATATCTCAAAACCTTGCACCCCTTTAGGTACGGGTATAGCATATAGCCAGTAATCTCCATCTTTTATCCCACCATAAGGTGAGCTACGGTATGCAGATGTGGGTAGCTTCAACGGCAAATACTGTGTATCACCATTATTGAGTGTAAGCTTAACAACTAAGTGTGCAATGTTATGAAATATACCGTATGGGAAGGGTAGGCTACGTCCTTTCACTAACAAGAACATGATATAAAATAACCCTGACACCTCAAAAACAATATTATAGAGGGTGCATAAATCTACGCTATGGTTCGGATTCGCCGATGATCTCTTCCAACCTACGTATATCGGGTAGCTTCTCCACCAACTGTATGGTTTCGTTGAACTCGCGGTTCACCTCATCCGAAAAGGCCTCTAACTCCTTTGTTGCAAACCTACCATCCGGATATGCGGTACGTACAATCTGTAGCAGTGATTCGTACGGTTTATCCGACGTATAGCGTGACACCCTATAGCGGGCGACAAATGCACCACATTTGGTACACCTTACATAAACTTTTATGGGTTCACCACGTGCAATACGGACGATATTCTCAACAGTGGTTGCCCCACAGTTGGGGCATGTCTCTTTTTTGACACTTATTTTGGCCATCAGAATAACCTCCACCAACTCATGGCACTTATACCTATAATTATGAGGATAAACACACCTATCAATGTACCCGCTACTGCCATATCCTTAATTTTAATATAACCTGATCCATACGCAATAGCATTGGGCGGTGTACTTATAGGTAACGACATAGCAGTAGATGCAGCCAATGCAATAGCGATCGGTAATATCGGTAATAACCCTGTACATGCCATAGCCAATGGTATGATGACCGCAGTCGCTGACGTATTCGACATAAAATTAGATAACACTGTGGTGATAATCAAAAACGTTACCAGCACCATAAAGGGTGAGAAATTGCCGATACCCAGTAGTTCAACAATACGGGTGCCAAGTCCGGTAACACGGATGGCTTCACCAAGCGCTAATCCACCTCCCATCAACATCAATATATCCCATTCAAGGTTACGAAAATCGTCGCGTTTCAATAACCCTGTACCAAAGAATATCATTACAGGGATGAGCGCCACGATATGTGAAGATACCCCATGTAGTCTTGTCGTAAGCCACAACACTATGGTGAGTATCAGCACAGCGAGCGTAAATTTACCGTTACGTTCTATGCTGATACGTTTGATAGTAACCGGTATCTCGGTGATCGTCGGTCGATAAAACGTATACAGTACAACAGAGGTGATAAATATACCCAGTAATCCAACGGGTAAGCTTCTTGCCATCCACTCAATGAACAGCACCGGGTAACCTGCTTCCCTGAGTGCTGCAATCGCTATTGCATTGGGTGGCGTCCCTATAGGTGTGCACATACCGCCTATGCTTGCAGCAAACGGTATGCCTAAAACTATCGATTTGCTGAACTCCTTCGCATGCTTGATCACAGGTAATGCGACCGCCAACATAAGTGCTGTGGAAGCAGTATTCGACATCCACATCGATAAAAATGCAGTCGTCACCATAAAGCCTAACAATACGGGGTAAGGACGTTTACCTACATGACGCAATATAGTGTTTGCGATTAGCTCCTCAACCTCATATACATGCATGGCACGTGCGAGCACGAAACCACCCAGGAACAGTAACAGGATTGGTGAGAAGAACGCATGAAGGAAAGGCTTAAACTCCATTTGCAAGCTGCGTGCCAACACTGTTGTGGTAAGCAACAGTATAATGAACGACGTAACATAAAGTGGTATAACCTCAGTAACCCACAATATTACTGCAATCCCTAATATACCAAGTGCAATACGTTGTGGTAGATTGAACACCGTCACCCGTAGCGTTAAAGTAAAAACAACCAGTGCCACAACAACTGGCAGTATCTTACGCCACATGATAGATTAAGATACGTCAACCCCCTACTGGGCAAGGTTTGACTTTACCTGGATATAGGATACATTTATAGCTGTACATAACCGGAGGTGAAGATGATCGCATTGTTGATGTTAGGTATGATTGATACTACAGAAGTTTTGGAGGTTAAAAATGTAACACCGCCCTTACATGTAGAAATAGCACTTGTGGGTAGGATCAACATCAAAAAGGGTACACCCGGTAAGATAGAGTTCCACAAATACTGTTCTGAACATATTGCAGAGAAGGTTAAATTGACCCTCAAGGCAGATAGGGTGTATATAGGGTTGAAGGATGTCAAGCTAATTGATTGGCATGAAACACCTGAATTTGATGTGTACTTACCACCCAACATGGCGATGGAGGTTGAGCTCAACTTCGGTGCAGCACGGTTTGATATCGATCTGGGTGAGCTCACCATTACACGATTTGAACTCAATACCGGTGCCATAAAGGGTAGGTTAAGCTGTACAGGACGTGCATCTGTGGAAGCTATGGAATTAAATGTAGGTGCTGCTAAGTTAACAATTGAAGATTTAGGTAACATAAGTCCCAAGCTGTTGGATATCAACTGTGGGGTGAGCAACCTAACTTTATCACTAAATGGTGACTGGAGTGATACCTGCGATATACATATTGCAACTGCGTTGAGCAAAATCACAGTGAAGGCACCTACTGAATTAGATATACAACTGACCACTGAGGGTTTCCTCACAGGAGATACGCAGATTGTACATCCGACACCACAGGTTAGGATCAAAGTTGAGGGTGCACTCAACCGCGTCAGGCTACAACGCTACAGAAACATTTGATAGCTATTCACCCATAACTTGTACAACTATCCTACGGTGGCCACGGGGGCCATCGAGTTCAACAAACATGATAGCTTGCCAGGTACCTAATATCAACCTACCCTCAACCACGGGTATTATTTTACCTGCACCCACTATGGCAGATTTTATGTGAGCGGCTGCATTGCTATCGATCCTATCGTGTAGGTAACCTGCACGTTCCGGTATGGCGCGGTTAATTGCGTTGAAAAAGTCTACCGCAATGTTGGGGTCGGCGCTCTCGTTCAATATAATACCGGCGGTGGCGTGCGGTGCGAATACATTACATATGCCGTTTTTGATACCGGATGATTTGATGATAGCGGTTACCTCTTGCGTTATGTCTATGAGTTGTTGATGTTGTGACGTACTGAGTGTAAGTTCTTTTGTATAAACACGCATGTCACCTCCTGTACGGTAGGTTAAGTGTAGTACTTTCCAGTTCCAACAGAAACCGTTTACGCCAAACACCACCCGAGTAACCACCAATATTACCTGTTTTGTATATCACACGATGGCATGGTATAACTATGGGTATGGGATTACATGCAATTATACGTGCAACCCCACGTGGGGAGCTACCGACAAGTTGTGCCACTTCCGAATATGAGCACGTTTTGCCATACGGTATCTGTAGCAACACCTCATATACCTTTCTATGTAGTGGGTTGGTGGGGAGTTTGGGTTTCACCGTAAACTGTGTCAATTTACCAGCAAAATACGCACGTAACTCGTGGATAACTTTAGAATTAGCCTCTATATAATCCACTGGGGTATCACTAAACCTTATGCGTTCGACTACTCCTTCTGTATAATCTACAAGCAACCGTCCAATAGGAGTATGTATACAGGTTTCCATATTAAGAACCCTCCCCCATAAGGAAAGAGCCATCTTTAAAAGACGCAATCCGGAGGAGGGTCATCCCTGAATTATCTCAACATTAGCCCGCGGTATGGTGACCACCTTATCGTCCAGCTTCACCTTCAGAATACGTACGTGGGCTTCGGTCTCGATCTGTTCGAGTGGCGGCGGTAACTCCACCACCCTACCTATCTGACCGAAATAAGGTTCACGTATGATACGAACGAGATGACCAACCTCCAACCCAGTTTCCCATCCTTTATAAGGTTCTTCAGCTTCACCCTCCTGCGTGATGATAACTTCGGGTCGCATAACACCAGCCCGTATCTGGGTGGCACCGTTTATTGATGCCCTTCTACCCGCGTATTTTGTGAGCAACTCAAACGTCTTCTTCGCCATATTCATACGACCAAACCCTTCAGTTACAATGAGGGTGATACCTTTCTTCTCCGTACCTGTAATCGCCACCCCTATGTCGTAACCCAGGAAGTGACGCAAATCGTCTGCATCTATACCACCCACAACAACACCGGTGGCACCCACCTCTACCGCACGCTGTAGTGCTTCATACGTGACAAACGATCCACCCACTATTACCTTACCTTTAGCGGTTTCGGGTATAAGATCGGGGGTTAATGTCTCATCTGGTGACGAACATACTGGAAGTATTTCGCCATACCCTTCACCCCCTATACCGAAGATACCCTGTATGAATGTGGCCACAGTACGTATGATAGCACCTTCTTCAGGTACGACCTTCTCTACGGTACCGTTGATGTAAGCTTTGATACTTACTTCCTGTGGCGGGTGTCGCAGTATCGCTTGCCCCGTAACGAATGAAATGGATTCTATAACACCATCGATGGGCGACTTAACCTGTGTCTTGAACATACCGAATAAGCCCTTACTTTCGGCAATGATTTCACCCTTTTTAACTTCATCACCTTCTTTCTTCTTGAGGTAAGGTTTGATCTCGTCACCTGATACACCAAGCTGTCCAGCGATATTTAGTAATTCCACATCACCCGGTAAATACGCACGTGCGATAATCTGTTCAGCCTCTACTGTATCACCCTCTTTTATGAGTACATCACCCTTGAGTGGCAATCGGCGCTCCTTATGTATAACTGTACGTTCAGCTACTTGTAATCCAGGCGTATATGCGTGTGCCATCTTACTTAGGATACATATCTACGGATTCAAACCATTTAACTAATGTCTCTTTACGTTTGGTATTATCTTCGGGTAGCTTCAGTGGACGGCCACGTGCATCGATGAGTAACCCAACCACACCGCCCCCAACCTCTGTGATGAGTTCACGACCACGTCCATTACCGACATCAAACTTACGTCCTGGTATAATACGTACTTTTACCTTTTGACCTTCCTCCAGCGGTACACGGTTTATTTCACCAAATTTCACTGTAACGGTTTGATTAGGTAACTCCACCTTTACGGCTTCTTCACCCTCTTTACCGTCACCTACAGGTGCGATAGCTGTACCCAACCGTATGAGGCAGTCCTTATCGAATACTTCCAGTGCAGCACGTTCGTGCACCGTGGTGAGTACCCCCAGATGTGGCATCATGAATATGCTATCAACAGCGAGTTGGGTGATACCTTCAGGCTGGAATGCATCCAACAACATCATTGCCGCCTGTACTCGACGTGGTGCATGCGATAGTACACCACCCGACCCTATTATGAGTGCTAACGACATCATGTTGATCAACGATTTAGCTGCTTCCTGTATGAATACATCCGATATAGTACGTTGCCGTTGTACACCTTTGAGCTCAACTGCCATCGTCTTGTGATGCAGGAATGCCAACCGTAGTGCTTCACGGGCGATGGCTTGCTCGATCTTCAGCTCCTCTATCGTTTGAGGTATTGTTGTCGGTCGTATCATCTTATTCTTTATGCGGTTACATAGATCGGCATCGCCAATATCAAATGGTAGCCAGCGTTTGATGTTGGCTAACCCTGCTTCCACAAGTACGTTGGAGATTGAGTAACTCATACCGAGGTTGGCACTTACGGTACGGTTGAAAGTACCTTTGAACACAGAGAATATATCAGTGGTTGCACCACCAATATCTACACCTATGACATCGATACCACGTTTCTTAGCTACGTGATGTACGAGTAGCCCCACTGCACCCGGTGTCGGCATTATAGGGGCATCAACCCAATCCATCAACTTACGATACCCAGGTGCTTGTGACATCACGTGTTCCATGAACAGCTCATGTATCTTATTACGTGCGGGGATGAGATTCTCTTCCTCCAACCGTGGTCGTATATTTTCAACAATATGTAAGTCAAACTTATCGCCCAATATTTTTTTAACCTCATCACGTGCATCTTTATTACCTGCGTATATTATCGGTAACTTATAGGTGAGCCCAAACCTTGGCTTTGGATCCGCAGCCGCTATGATCTGTGCCATCTGTACCACGTGGGTAATTGTGCCACCATCAACACCACCCGAAAGTAAGATCATGTCGGGTCGTAGGTGCCTTATCAACTGTATCTTTTCATGCGGTAACCTACCATCATCCACAGCGATGGTCTCCATGACGATAGCGCCTGCACCCAATGCTGCACGTGCGGCACTTTCGGCAGTCATTGACTTGACAACCCCAACAACCAGCATCTGTAGGCCACCACCTGCGCTCGAAGTTGATACGTAGGTGTCTATCCCCTCACGTTCGTTGAGTGCGGGTTTGACAATCTTTTCACCCTCGAGAATATCGCGATTGGATAGCTCCTCAACTTCACGTACTGCGTTAAGTACACCACGGGTTACGTCTTCAAAGGGTGCCTCAACAGTAGTAGGTGCTTCACCCCTTACTCTTAAACGATACTCGTTATTGCGTTTCTCTATGAGGATGGCCTTGGTGGTGGTGCTACCACAATCAGTAGCAAGAATAGCATTGTAATCTTTTTCTTGTGACATCAATATAAAAATAAATTGCTAACCATCAGGTCAACCCCATTGCTAAATGGTGGGATACTTTACTTTTAAATGGATGAAATACAGGTGGATATATCCCGAGCATGTACGTGCAACCGATGTAAATCAGTTAATTGAGGCGCTGGGTGTATCGCATGCTATTGCTACGTTACTTGTACGACGTGGTTACAAGGAGCCAGCGGTTGTACGTAAGTTCATCAACCCAAGTATCGACGACTTACATTCGCCGTTTGAGTTTCCTGATATGGACAAAGCAGTCAACCGCATACTGAAGGCTATAGAAGGTGATGAATCTATACTTATCTATGGAGACTATGATGCGGATGGTGTAACAGCGGTCGCTTTACTGTACCGTATTTTTAAGGAGTTAGGTGCCAAAGTTATATGCTATATACCACATAGATTGAAGGAAGGGTATGGGTTAAGCGATAAGGGTGTGGAGTTTGCGTTCACACATAACGTGAGGTTATTGATAACGGTGGATTGTGGCATAAGCGCAATCAATCAAGTAAAACAGCTACAGGATAATGGTATAGATGTGATAGTTACCGATCATCATCTACCACCTGATGAGCTACCGCCCGCATATGCGATTATCAATCCAAAGCTTGGTTATCCATATCCGTATCTATCGGGTTGCGGTGTGGCATGGAAATTGGTGGATGCAATCTATCACAAATTAAACAGAGATAGACGTACCCTATATTGGTATCTCGATCTTGTTGCACTATCCACTGTAGCAGATGTTACACCACTCACAAGTGAAAACCGTATCTTTACGAAATTTGGTCTACTCGTCATGGAGCGTACAAGGAACGTTGGCATAAGGGCGTTACTTGATATCACGGGGTTGAAGGGGCATAGGCTTACACCTTATCATTTGGGCTTCGTACTCGGACCACGTATCAATGCACAGGGACGTATGAAAACAGCTGGTGATGCGGTCAACCTACTCGTTACACAACGTGAAACCACCGCTAAGGAGATAGCCGAACGTATGGAGGTACTAAACCGCGAACGTATGAAGTTACAGGAACAGATAATAAATGAAGCTGAAGCTGAGATGTCGCAACTCGGTATGGACAAAGAGAAAGCCATCGTCATAGCGAAAGAAGGGTGGCACTCAGGCATTATAGGGATAGCGGCATCGAAGTTAGTCGACCGCTATTATAGGCCGGTAATTTTTATCGCATTGGAGGACGAAATCGGTAAGGGGTCAGCCCGCAGCGTACCAGTATTTAACCTGTATGAGGGACTGCATCAGCTACGTGAGTACTTTGTGACGTTTGGTGGCCACAAGTTAGCGGCAGGGTTTGTCATACCACGTGATGTGGTGGATATATTCAGGGAGAGCTTTCTGAAGCTCGTCGATAGTGAGCTGACTTGGGAGGATCTCAAACCCGAGAAATTCATAGACGCGATAGTTGAACTCCATGAAGTGGACGAGAAGCTTGTGAACGATCTGGAAAAAATTGCGCCGTTTGGCGTAGGGAACGAAGAGCCACTATTCTTAGTGTCTGGTGTACAGGTGGTAGGTGTTCCGATGGAGGTGGGTGATGGACATCTTAGGTTCAAAGTACGTGCGGGTAACGTCGTACGTGAGGCGATAGCGTTCAACTATTCAACGTTAGGTGTAGAGATTCGTACAGGTAGTATGGTGGATCTACTATTTATGCCTACGATTGATGAATATTATGGTAAGCCAGAAGTTACACTTGTTGTCGAAGATATAAAGAGTTACGGTGATATCAGGTCATAAACCCCATTGTGAGTGCACCGTTTGGACACACTCTTATGCAGTTGCCACATCTGATACAATCCACCGCATTGGTGTCCTCATACACTCTGAGTCCCATCGGACATGCGGTTTCACATATGCCACATTCAGTACAGCGGGTGCGGTCGACTTTTATCCTTAATAAGCTTAACCTGTTGAATATACCCCAGATATAACCCAAGGGACATACGAAACGGCAAAATGGACGTTTCACAGGTATCGCCAACACCATAAGCAGGCCAAGCAATGCTATCTTTACCCAAAATAGTGTACCTACCAGCGTACGTAGGGAATGGTCGAGCATAACGTGAGGTATAGCTGCAGTTAGTGTACCCTCAGGACAGAGCTTGCAGAACCATACCTCATGTGTGAAGATAGGGGTTAGGGCTACGAAGATTAACGAGATTAATTTGACATGGGACCATCGATTTGACACCCTACGTTCATGATGTACGAGCTTGCCCAGCCATTCCTGTAGTAGGCCAAAGAAACATAAATGGCTACAGAACCACCTACCGAGTATCAACCCAAGTACACCAAAATACCCCACGATGAGATATGGGAACTGCCTCAATACTATGAAATGCTGTAGGTTACCAATCGGGCAGCCAAACCTCGACAATGGACAACTATGGCAGTGTAATATAGGGATGGGTAACCTCTTCCAGCGGCCAGAGTAGAGTAGAGATGTGTAATTACTGTTTATGACTAAGAAAGACACTACATACCATATGTAGCGGTTCATTCAATACCTATACAGGGGAGACATAACACTGAACTATAGTGCTCAATTTCTTGCCAATCTCTTGTCTGGTACAGGCCAAACCATAGCAATAACAGTGAAAACCCTAAGATTGTGATAAATATGAGCCACCTGCGGGATGTCATCTTTTCAACAGATGTACACCGGTGCCAACGATATGTGTACCCTCTCTGCCATCGATGGCTGGTATGACCTTTTCGGGTGAGGTGATGATCACCCTATCACCACCTGACTCGATGAACCTGATTGCTGCACGTATCTTGGGTGCCATGCTACCTTCACCGAAATGTCCATCAGCTAAGTATTGACGTAGCTTATCCGTGGTAACTTCATGTAGAGGGAGCTGGTTGGGTTTGTGAAAATTTATATAGACACGCTCTATGGAGGTGGTTATCACGAACAGCGATGCACGTATGAGCTGCCCCATAAGTGCGGAAAGTAAATCTTTGTCGATGACTGCGTTCACACCCTGTAAACCCTCTGTTGTTTCAATAACTGGTATGCCGCCGCCACCACCCGCTATCACTATATAACCTTTATCGAGCAATTCACGTATGGCATCTATTTCGATGATAGATTTGGGTTCAGGTGATGCTACCACACGCCGATAACCACGGTCTGCATCAAACATCATATGCCAACCGCGTTTGCGGGTTAACCTATCAGTTCACGCTGTATGAGATAACCCATAAACCCTTGCGTGTAGGCATCGGCTTCATCTAAATTAAGGGGGATATCGACCTCCTCGAACGCAAGAAACAGGTTACCTACCTGTGGGCCATTACCATGTGTGATGACGAGGTCATAACCCTGCTTGATAAGATATACAATACCTTCTATGGTGGGTTTGAGCGATTTGCCACCACTACCTTCCAAACTCAACAAAGAATTACCTCCTATTGCCCAGACAGCCCTCTTCATGGGTAAAATTTAAGAATAATTAGCAAATGTCAATACCTACTACTTAACACATTCATCTTGTACTGGGACTCAAATACGGTTATGTTATTATTTGTATTCGGTAAAATGTTATCTCATCACCACCAGCTTACGGGTGAAGCTTGCAGTACCTACTTTTAGCCGACAGAAATATATACCGTTGGGTATATCCCTCGTATCTAAAGTTATCGCGTATGTACCGGGGCCGAACATACCGCGTTTTATGTTGTCGATACACTGTCCTGCTATATTGTAGAGTGAAAGCTCAATATACGATCTCTCAGGTAGGGTGAGCAACAACTTTGCCGATCTGAATACGGGGTTGGATGATACCGTGAAGCTTACCTTCTCTGATGGTGTTTCTTCCACCCCTATTACGGTGATATCGGCGTCATCTCTTGGATATAGGTTGAAATTACCACCCGTAAACCTTGTAACTCCTGTGACACTGACGATGTCACCACTATCTGGTACGTACGAATATGCTTCCGTATTGCCAACCATGCATCGGCCAGTACCGTCATCTATGTACCATGTGTAGGTACCTGTTTCGACCACAACTGCACTATCTATCTTAACAAGTACTGCTTCCCAGTCTATCTCACCTGCAATGATGACTGAATCGCCACGCACTGTTGTGTAGGGGTGAGCCGGATGGTATGCCATGATACCAGACCATGGACCGTCACCTTGCTGTATCCAATACCAGGCTGGGTTGTAGAAACATTCACTTTCACCGGTGATGATACCAGTGATGGTGACAAGCCGTCCATCCCACTGTGTAGCGTAATATGGATCACCCGGTACTGTATCGGTTTGTATCATCTGTATGGGTACAAACCCACTGTAGAAGGTAGCTGTGTCGTGGATTGTGCCACCACCAATGTCTTCAACACCATCAACTATCAATGTACACAATAGTGCATCGGTTTGCAAGTCAGTCGTCAAGTGTACAAGTGAGCCGTCCTCAGGGTCAACTTCTGCACCTGTAATATTTAATACCGGTAGTACTTGATAGTTGGTGGGGTCGCTGGCTGTTGTGGGGTCGACTGCACGTGAGAACTTAACATCAATACCAGTACGTGATGTAGAATATACCATTGATAAACGTGCAGCACCCAGTATTTCGATGTCGTCGATACTTCTTGGTCGTATCTTGTATAACCCAAAGTGTGTATGCACTATGCCGGTGACGTTGAGGAAATCACCAATATGTGGTGTGTAGGTGTAGTTATTCAATACGGTTGCGTATCCATAGCCGTCGGATATCTCCCAGTTGCCATTTGCATCCATGGTATCGGTTACAAATGCATTACGAATCTGCACTAAGACACCTTCGTAGGCTTCAGCTGAATCTGGCTG
>NMUJ01000051.1 GCA_002256535.1 Caldifarciminota bacterium 4484_18 | reverse complement strand
CTTGGATTTGTTCCGGGTTTGGGAAGTTTGATATATTTTTCCCTTCCAATTCCATCAAAGACCTCTTTTTGGATTTCTACGGGGATATAGTAAAAACCACCTTCTCCTCCCCAATTAATCTGGACAAGTATTATATCGCATTTTGGGTAATAATTTTTCTCTAAATTCCCTCGCCTTTTGAGCATCAACAGTCCATATAAGTTTTACACCGCTAAATCCTTTACCAGTTATTGTTTTAATGGATATCGGCTTTCCAAATAGCTTAACGTCTATTTCTGGCTCTGTGATAGGGATTTCTGTCTCCACGTTTGTTCCCCCAAATTTATAAATAAGCAGAGCAATGATGATTTTCTCACGTAAGGAACCCACTTCCATTCCTATTTTTCCCGCTCTTGAACTCTCCAATTCCGCAAGCTGAAATAAATATGGGAGCTTGTTTTTGATCCGGTTCACGAGCTCTGTATCCCTAAACAGTTCTATTAACTTACTTGACATTTTTATTCCTCCTATGGTGCTTAACGTTTGGCGGGCATGCGAAGCCCCGCCTATCATCAATAATAGGTAATACCTTGGCGAAATATAAGGTTGACGGTAGCATTTGGGTGAACGTAAGCGAACCACTGCATCGTGTTAGACGAAAAAAGCTTCAAGTCTATTCTATCGTAATATTTGTTACCCTTTTTAACAAGGGACTGCGTATCCAGTTCCCAATTTTTCCCACGCTCTCCAAATTTTCTCTCAAGATATTCGTACTCCGCAGCTATACTTTCTCCGCAGCTATACTTTCGACTATAATTGCTTCCTCTATTGATTCACCACTTTTTTCTCTTTCCATTTTTATACCTCCTTAAGTAAAGTAATTTTCGCCTAATGTCCATATTCAAACTGTTCAAATACACCCCAAAAAGTAGTATATGTGAGTTGTTTTGCATAGTGTTACATAATATATAGCAAAGAAAAGCAAAAGTCAACTTCACTTCAAGAAACCGTTTCAGAACGGTGTGAGGGACTATCCAACTTATAACCCACATGTTACGTCTTTATATAAGTGGGAGGTAAGATGTGGCGATATCGGTTGAATCTTGGCCTCTATCTGGCTATACTGGTGGTACAGGTTTTATCTGCACAACCAACATTTATGGAGGAACTCAAGACACTCACCCACCAGATACAATTGCTCAACCTCATTAATGGGTTGGAGCTCGACACATTTCAGTTGCAGTTTATCGCGGATAGAGCACGTACTGCAGCTAAGTTACAAGATAAGCTGGTTAATGAGCTTCAACCCTATCAATCCGATCTGCTAAATCTGCTGAATGAGCTAAAACATATTCTCGTAAAAGGTGACCCCATCCCACCCGCCCTCAAATCGCATGTACATAAGGTTGAACACACAATACATCAGCTACAGGTAACATATTACGATAGCATAGCACAGCTTGCACATGAGGTCGAGAGCATCTTGCAACCCCATCAGCTCCGTGTGCTGGATGATTACACCCCATGTTTGATACCACCACACCCACACGCAGCAGGTCAGGTTACGAGGTTTGCAGGTATCGATAGAGCCCTCCAGAGGATAAGACAGTTACCACCAGAGGTGTTTGACTCACAAAAGGAGCATATAGCTGAACGTATGCTTGACCACATAAAGGTGCACCTACCCATGGGTTACATACAGGATGAATCACAAGAAAAGTTGTGGTTACTATCATTCATCGACGAGATCTACCACCTACCCGCAATAAATTTTAGGTTGAAAGCACCCGAATATATCGAAAAGTTACAACACCGGTACAAACCTTACAAGCCATCACTTGCTACATGGGCAAAAATAGCGAATTACCTGCTCACACCTGATGCCATACCGTTGCTGGAGAGTAAACTCCAGGAGCAGCTTAAATAGCGCAACCTGTGTCATTCTCTTTCACTACCCAATATCCTCAACCCTATACCCTCATCAATTATACGTACGTTATGCGGTAACCTCATCACCTGTATTGTGAACCACACGTCACCTGTAGCACCCGCAATACCGATTATACAAAGTATCACAGATAGTAATTTTATATATGGTGAGCCAACCACAAAGAAGCCCACAACTCCACCCCCCGATAGCACCATACCTGGAAACAATGCGTATAGGATGAACTGCTTACGTGATAGGGGTTTATCCACCCGACATTGCCATGCAATTATACCGGGTTTGATATGTACGTTACTAAGTGGTACAAACCTACACGCTATCACCACATGCAATAGCTCATGTATCGGTACGGTAACAATTATGAAGATTATACCGCCCACCATATGCCAGACATTAAGCGTGTTACCAGCTTCCACAAACATGTCGATTAGCCTACCACCATACACCCTGTAAAATGCAACCCAACCCCCCAACCCCACAATTATTGCGATTAGACTCAACAAATAGGGGTTACACCTCACATGGGTTGTTCTCATCTAACAACAGCAATACGTTGTGTAGTACCGTTCATATCGTGTATGAAGTATACACCCGGTGGTAGATTTCTAACCGATATTTTCGTTACCCCACGGCCATCGAGCTGCATCTCATACACCCTCCTACCCATGATATCGAACATACTCAACTTAACATCACCTGCATGCTGTATTTCCAACACATTCGTAACGATATTAGCTCGTACATGCCATCCCTTAACACTATACGATGCGATACCGGTTTCTGTCGTAACACGATACCAAGCACTCCAGTCACCCCACCCTCTTGTACCTTCACCACGTACACGCAGGTAGTAAGTACCTGGTGTGACCACAAACCTATAAACTGTATCAGTTATACACGTATCGATGGTCACCACGGTATCGGGACGTTTGAGCTTTATATCATCAACATACATACCTTCCCCAAATACATACGTGTCGACTGTGTACCTGAACCTCAAGTAAATTGACTTACCCGCATAATCCCGCAGTGGATAGGATTTAACCTCCCATCCCTCCGAACTACCCGTAAAGTCGTCGATAACATACCATTCCCTACCATTTGTGGATACCTCAAAAAACCCACGATCATACAGGTATTCGATATCATACCATATAGCGAACGTTACAGTGTCGGACGTATCGACCGGAAACGCTATAGGGGTTACCATCCAATGTGTATGCTCAGCTGAGTATTCGTTGAGGTTCGAAAAATAGCTATAGCTACCTGAATAGCTTCGATCACCCGACCGTACGAATCCATTACTTACCCACCAGTTAGTTTCAGATTCAGCGCTATCGATATGCCATGGCCAACCAACACTCTTCTCCAGCGCATAACGGTACCCCGGTACGGGTGGATACCACTCCACAGTAAGTATCGTATCCTCATAATCCATACCTGTAATCACTGGACTTACTATCCACGGTACACGTAACCCCTGTATACTATCGGCAACAGCCATCACGTACACTGCAGCATCAAAGTTCTCACGCACAACTTGGTGAATACATCCCGCAGGTGGATGAAACTCCGCACATGCCTCTACCGTATACGGGAATGTAGGGTACCCCCTCAGATAGAGCGAATACCCGTACACCCAATCACACATATCACCACTCGTGGGATACAACATGGACGACTGTTGTGCTGTGTATGTACCGTAACCTGATTGACACGTTATACGGGATGCCATCCCGTAACCTATATCCTCCAGTATCGTGGAGTCAGGTGCACACTCAAATGTATAACCCCACGGCCAGATTACCATCTCACCATACGTGTGGTAAGTGATCGCAAATACGAAATCCTCTTGTAGTATCAAATCACGCAAAGCTTGTGTTTCAAGTTCACTAAACGGTGCTTCACCCGTGTAGGTATGACTTGCAGGGTAATGGCTAACCGCCCACGAGACGATGCTACCCCAATCACCTTCGTAATCACCGTTGGTTGCACCCCCATAGTTGCGATTCAAATCCACCCCGCATGTGTCAAACTCCTCAAAATAGTGGCGATTCTTACGCCAATCGTGTCCTTCATCGTGACAGTACACATAACCGTCGGGGTTGAGGCATGGCAAAAGGTAAACCTCACACGAGTTTATCAATTCAGTGATCAAACCATCATACCCATACGCTTGCGTCAACGTATCAGCAAAGAACAGCACAATCTCCAGTGACGGCCATTCACGTGCATGATGTAGCCCCACAAACAGTATCGCGGGTTCATGTTCATCAACCTGTGGATTATCTGACAGCTTCATCACCAGTATAGGGCGACCTTCGTAACTCCATCCAATAGTGTCGAGCACCGCAATATGTGTGTGGTTAACCGCTATCTGGGTAAATGTGTCAACAAACCCATCAAATGAATGGTACCCATCCTTACGGGATAGGATCTCCTGCTCCATATCCTCAATGATCACCCTGTACGGATAAGGTGGTATCTCCACATACGATTTGACGATTAAATCAAAGCTATCCTTAAACACTGCTGCAAGCTCCACGTCACGGGTTAGCTTCACCTCATGTATAGGTGCATATACACGTACTAAGCTGGAGTTTATCACGAGAATGGAATATTGTGATGTTTAGCCAGTACCGCTATCTCGTACGACCCTATCTTGTTGACCACATCACCATTCTTTGTTATCCTATCTGCACCTATGATTACCATGTCGATCATATCTTTCTCAAACATATACCCACGTACGTTATCAACCACCAACGTCACTGGTATACCGGTTTGCATCAACTCCCACCCCGTAAGCCGTGCCCCCTGTAAAGCAGGCCGTGTCTCACCCACATACACATGCAATGATTTACCCCTCTCCCAACTCTTGTATATGGGGGCAAGCGCCGTCCCTATACCCGTGGTCGCCAATGCACCCGCATTACAATGTGTAAGCACACGCGCACCATCAGATATCAACGGCTCACCATGCTCACCAATCATATCGCATATCTGTCTATCTTCCTCATGCAATTTACGTGCACACTGTAAGATTTCATCCCGTAAGGGTTCGAGCTCATCGTATTCATCCAATATCCTACGCATCAAATCCATCGCATAGAACAGGTTATATGCCGTTGGACGTGTCTCCCGTAATTTAGCGATTGCTGCGATAATCTCCTCTTTAGTATTCGCTTGATAAGCTGCAACCGCCACCCCATACGCAGCGACTACACCGATGAGCGGTGCACCTCGTATCACCAGCTGCTTGATAGCGGTAGCTACTGCGTTCACATCTTTCAACTCACGATACACGACTCTATTTGGTAGCTGCGTCTGGTCCAACACAATCAAACGCCCATCCTCCCATTTAACTGTATCGAATGCTAACCTCATAGCCTGAACAATACCTCTTCCCTACGAAATACGTTATACGCCAGTATGAACATGATCATCGCCCACATACATAGGAAGCCAAACGTCATCAAAATCCCATGTAATTCGAACTCCCCCATTATCAGTTGTTTCATCGCCAACACAAAGTTAAGTATCGGTATAGCGGCTATTTTAGGTCGTAACGTCAAATCTATGGGTAACATCGACACCATCGCCGGAAATATAACCACCATCATTATTATGCTGGCATATGTTTGTGCCTCCCTGTAACTTTTGGCGATTATCGATACAGTTATCAACAGTGATGCAAGGAATGTCGCAAGTGGTACCACCAACACCAGTATCAGGCCAGCAGCACCCGGCGATATGTAGAACCCCATCTGTTCCGTACCTGGAATGTTACCCATAGGTGTAAGCCTAAACTTGATCGCAACCACCAACCCGATCACCGCCAACATACCCGTCACCAATGCAAAAACCAGCACAGATAGCCACTTACCCAACAGCAGTTCCGTCCTCGTAAGTGGTGCCGTCAGTATAGTCTCAAGTGTACCACGCTCCTTCTCACCTGCTGTTATATCGGTTGCTGTATGCATTGCACCTGTCATCATCATTATAATAAACACATAGGGGACCATCATCCCCAGCACAAACATACCTGCACGCTTCTTTGGTGTGATATCTCGTTTGGTGACAGCGAATGGCTCAAGCACTCTGGTGTCAACCCCTTTCCCCTGCAACACCTTATTCACGTAATCCTTACGGTAGCGGTCGAGCACATCTTTCACCCTACCTGCAGCTGCTTGTGACTTAAACCTTGTATTGGTATAGAATATCTTCACCTCACTTGTTACACCCTTATCGAGTTGCACCTCAAACCCCTCCGGTATCTTGATTATCGCCTCTACCTCTTTATCCTCAATCGGTGCAATAGTATCCTCAACCTCTATCCACCTCAGTAATGGCTCCGCTTGCAGGTAATTCCATAACTTAGCTGCATGTGTTTTACCAACTATACCTACATCTACCACCGTGGTAGCTTCACGCATAACCATCCGTGATATAACCTTCTGTATACCACCGATGAATACCGGATATATAAGTAACGGCAACACCACCAACGAGTATAGTGTACGTCGGTCACGTATCAGGTCACGTACCTCTTTCTGAAACACTATCCTAATGCGTTTCATCACGCTTCACGAACTCAACAAATATATCCTCAAGATCGTGCAACCCCGTCTCCTGACGCCATCCCTCAAGTGTACCTACTTTGATGATCCTACCCTCATGTATTATACCGATACGGTCACATAGACGTTCGGCTTCACGCATCACGTGTGTTGAAAATACTATCGTCTTACCCATACGTTTACTGTTACGTATGAATTCTATGATATTCAATGAAGT
>NMUJ01000050.1 GCA_002256535.1 Caldifarciminota bacterium 4484_18 | reverse complement strand
TTGTGCGTTCTGGGAAATTCAATCCCATAAAAGACAAGATATGCTTTCAATTCCTTGCCTCTTCGTTCATAACTCTTTTCCTTCTTTCAGGGCATTTTTGATCACGGAATGAACATACTGCTTGAATTTTTCAACCTGCGCTGGTGTTCGAACAAGTACATCGCAAGGAATTAAAGCCATGGCTAAATTTTCCCTTATTCTTCTTGAAATGAGCCTTACGGTTTCTTGGGCAAGCGCCTTATCCAGTATAATAAGAATATCCCAATCACTTTTTTGAGAATGATCCCCTCTTGCACGGGAACCAAAGAGGATAACTTTTTGTGCAGATAATCCAAATTCAGAGAGGACTGCCATTATGATGTTCTTGATTTTATCCTCCATCATTGAGCATACTTCAAAGGTTCGTCCTAAATATATAGCAGACAAATCAGATAGGTCAAGTTAATATAGGGCTCAGTTAGGCAAAAGGCAACGAGTTATCATCAAACCAGGCGCCTGGAGGTTGATTATGCGTACCGTAACCGATCATGTCAGTTACTGGGTTGCTTTTAAAGCGCTTCTGGGTTTGAATTCCACAGGGAGGCCGAGTGCATCTCCAATACATAACCCTAAGAGTCCACCGAGTACTTTGTTCCTTTTCATGATTTCCTTAAGTACAATAGTATTGCGATAGGTTACCACAGTTTAAATCCCACTTTCTCAAGTTTTCTGATGACGAAATTTTTAACTCTCTCCGCAAGTTCTATGGCACGTTTTGCTTCTTCCACTGAGGGGAAATAAAAATCTTCAGCATATCTTATTTCTACCGCATAATCTGTCAGTGAAACAATCTCAATTTGGTTGAGTTCAGCAAATTCTGGTTCAACCTCAGAACATTGGCTTATGAGTTCCGCTATATCGTGGGTTTTTCTCACTTCTTTACCGTTAAAGATCAGATAAGCTTTAAGATATTTTTCAGCACATTGTTGGGCATGAAAGCAGATAGCATCAGTTGCCGGGTTTTCCATAGTGATTTCGTCTTTAGCAATTTTCAGGTCATTTTCTGCTTTTAATATCCACTTTTTGGATGATTCAATGTTCATATCTCAACACCTTCTTTTAAGACATAATAAGTAAGGTAGCCGACATCGGTTTTACGTTTTTCAAAAGTAGCAGAGGACTGAATAATTATATCGTTTGGTATCTTCAAACGGGCAAATTCCATTCGTATTCTTGCAGTAATTTCTCTTTTTTTCTCGCGATCTAATTCGTCATCCATAATCACAAAGCAGTCCCAATCGCTATCCTCTTTGTGATCACCTCTTGCCCTTGAACCAAAAAGAATTATTTTCAAAAGCTTAATATTGTACTGTTTCAAAACTCTCTTTATTGTCTCTTTTATAATCTTTCTGATTTCTTTATCTTTCTTGTTTATTTTCATCGGTTAAATCAATTTTTTTCCTTCAAATATATAGCTAATGAATTAGATAGGTCAAGTAATATTACCCCATATTTGTGAACGAATTATGATAGGCTATTTGATGCATTAGGTTTCTATCAAAGACTTTTTATCTCTTCTATCAACCTTCCCTTTCCACACTTTTACCCTCTCACCAGAATCTTATCCTGAAGTCATTGAACTCACCCCTATAGGGGTGCCATGTAACACGTACATCCTCGACAGAGGCGAACCTTGGCCCTACCTTAAGTTCACGTATTAGCTCCTCGATGAGGCTACGAGCACCTTCGACAACAACCTCAACATTACCATCTGGTAAATTATGTACGTAACCGGTGAGCCCCAACTGTTTAGCGTGACGTTCGACGAACCACCGATAACCGACACCCTGTACGAGACCTTTCACAATGATAAGTGCACGTACGTTAGACATTATGGCTTAAATACCAGGTTAACTGCCTCATCAGGGGTGGCAGCTTTTATCACCCCGGGTATATCCCACGTGTTGAGCCCAACCACTGGCTTGCCCAGTGATACCGCTATAGCGATCTCCGATAGTGTACCATACTTGCCGTCGATCGCTATCAATGCATCGGCTGTCTTTACGATGACGATGTTACGTGCCTCACCCATACCTGTGACTATGGGTATATCAACGTAGGGGTTGGCGGGTTCACGTGAATCACCTGGCAATATGCCGACTGTTAGGCCACCCACTTCTTTGGCACCTCTACATGCGGCTTCCATCACACCAGTGAGCCCACCCGTCACCAGTATCGCACCACGTTTGGCGACTAACTTACCAACCTCATACGCTAAATCGAGTGACTTCGTGTCAGGTGCTTTACCACCCACCACAGCTATGATCTTAGTCATTGTTCTAAAATAAACCCTATGCCGGTGAGGCAACTCTTTTGTTACCTAACTTATTGGCTTCGGTCTGAAGTATACCCAAGTATATCCAGAACGGATACGTGTAATTCAGTAACAGCAGGGTCTTATCTATGAGGTTCGATATACATGCGAAAACGATGGGTGTGTCTTGTATATCTCTATACCTGCTTTCATAAGGATGAGCCGCGGTGCCTGCCCTTCGGCTGAGGTGCCATCCATGATGTGCCATCTGCTTAAAAGGTCAGCCACCGCACCCGGTACAAGTGGTTGAGCGACCGCAAAGCATATGAGGAATATGAGTAGTATTCGACGTAATTTGCGGTTATGCGAAATGTACAACCCTATCGATAGTGTTGTCAGTATCGCAAAGTAGCCACCCCATGTCTTGGTAAAAAGTACAGCTGTAGCACATATCGGTAGCACGGGTAACCACCGTATATCCTTATAGACGAGGTACAAGCTCACGATCATCACCAATGTAAGGAAATGTGCGAGTATGATTGGGTTAGGTGTGAACCCGGTGATACCACCGGGGTGTGGTGGATAGATCACGTAGCGAGTACCGAGCTTAAGTGTGATTGGATGGAATATCTGTACTATACCGGCGATTGCAAATATGCAGCCAACAATCGATAGCAGCTTTAGGATGTGTTCCTTATCGTCACTGTACTTGCGGGCAAGGAAATACAAGCTTAGTGGTAACAGGAACGCACATACGAGTGTTAGGTGCTCGTAGCGGTTGATAGCCACCAACGTGGTGAGTAACATCGTGCACAACATGATCAATAGCAGGTAATCATTACGCTGGATATGTACACCTCGCCGATATATCAACCATGCGAGGTATGATAGGATGATGAATACCGCACCCACGTATACTTGGAAAGGTAACAGGAAGAGTGCGATATAGAACCATAACTTATCGTAATGAAGTTTATGCATGCTCACTGAGGTGACCCATGACAATGGCATATGCGGCGATAGCCTTACCTTCACCTATGGGGCCCAAACGTTCGTTGGTTTTGACCTTGACCGAGACGTGGTCGATTGCCAGTGCGAGCAGTTTCGCAATACTTGCACGCATCTTATCGATATATGGGGCTAACCGTGGTTGCTCACATATCACAACGGTATCGACATGTAACAGTTTAATGTTTGCCAACCCCATACAACGTTTGAGGATGAGCTTGCTGTCAACATCTTTCCATTCAGCTACAGTATCTGGGAAATGTGTACCTATGTCACCCTTACAGGCACAACCAAGTATAGCATCAGCTATCGCATGTAACAGAACATCGCCATCAGAGTGGCCGATCAGCCCCTTATTGAACGGTATTTCGATACCACCAAGTACCAGCCGTCTGCCAGGAGCTAACCTGTGTATATCGTAGCCAATACCGATACAAAGCTTCATAGGTTATGCTTTATGTATTCGTAGGCGTTGACGAAAAACCTTATCCCTACAGGGTCGGTGGCAGCTATGTTCCATGACGGATGTTGGTAGTGGAATATGAAGCGTTCAGGATGTGGCATCAACCCCAGCACCCTACCCGTGCTGTCGGTGATACCAGCGATTGCGTGTAGTGAGCCGTTCGGGTTATGTGGGTATTCCATTGTGGGGTTACCGTGTTCGTCAACGTATTTGAGTGCTATCTCGTTACGGTGTTCGAGCTCTTCAATATACGACGTATCACCTACGAGCCTACCCTCCGCATGTGCTACGGGTAAATCGAATACATCCAACCCATTTGTGAATACACACTTGTGGGTGGTGGATTTGAGGTGTATCCAACGACATTCGAAATGCCCGGATAGGTTGGTCACCAGCGATATTTTGCCATCACCTAAGATGTTAGTTTTGACGAGCACCTGAAACCCATTACATATACCGAGTATAAGCTTACCGGCTTGTATGAAGGCTTCTATCTCGCTTTTAAGGTAACGTTTGAGCTTTAGTGCCAATACTTTACCGCTGGCTATGTCGTCACCATAGGTGAACCCCCCCGGTAACACCAGCAGTTCATATCTATGTAGTGTATCAGGTGTACGCACGAGGTTGTCAATATAATGGTAATCGACTGTAAAGCCGACCTTCTTCAATGCAAACGCAGTCTCTTGGTCACAGTTGGTACCAGGTGCATAGAGTAGGAGTGCATGTGGCATCAAGGATATATCCGATCTATCGTTCTTGGAAACGGTATGGTTTCACGTACGTGATGTAACCCACATATCCATGCGAGGGTGCGTTCCAGCCCTAACCCAAACCCGCTGTGTGGTACACTACCGTACTTGCGTAAGTCAAGATACCACTCGAACGGTTCACGGGGGAGGTTGAACTCTTTCAACCGCTGTATCAATGTGACATAATCGGATTCACGTTCGGAGCCACCGATGATCTCGCCATAACCTTCGGGTGCAAGTACGTCCATGGCGAGTGCAAGTTCGGGGTTATCGGGGTCGCGTTTCATGTAGAAAGCTTTCACCTTGGCAGGATATCGATGTACTATCACGGGACGGGTGAATTGTTGTGACAGGTAGGTTTCGTGAGGTGCACCGAAATCATCACCCCACGTGAAATCGGTAAACTCCTTCTGTATGAGGCTGACCGCTTCGGTGTAGCTGATACGGGGGAAGGGTTTCTTTATATCTTCAAGTGGTTTGATGTTACGTTCGAGTAAGGTGAGCTCATTTTGACATTTGGTGAGCACACGTTCAACGATATGTACGACCAGGTCCTCAGCCAGCTCCATTATGTCATCGAGTGTGGCGAATGCAAGCTCGGGCTCTATCTGCCAGAATTCTGTTAGGTGGCGACGTGTTTTCGACTTCTCCGCACGAAATGTTGGTCCAAACGTATAGACTTTACCGAAGGCTATCGCACCTGCCTCTGCATAGAGTTGACCCGACTGCGATAGGTACGCTTGGGTGTGGAAATACGGTACTTCAAACAATGTAGTGGTACCCTCGCATGCGGTGGGTGTAAGTATAGGTGCATCCAGCAGCAGGAAGCCACGTGAGTCAAAGAACTCACGTATGGCGGTTACAACCGTATGACGTATACGCATGATGGCGAACGGACGGCGTGACCTTAGATGCAGGTGACGATGTGACAGCAAGAAATCTATACCATGGGGTTTGAGTGAAATGGGGTACTCTTCGATGGGTTCATGTATAACATCGATGGACTTGACGTCCATCTCGTAACCACCGGGTGCACGCTTATCAGCACGTATCTTACCGGTGAGGATGAGCGAGGTCTCTTGCTTCAGACGTTCGGCAAGCGCAAACGTTTCCTTAGGGACATCGTTTTCAGTAACGATGGCTTGCATGAACCCCGTGCCGTCACGGATTATGAGGAAGACGAGCTTACCCTTGGGTGTACGATTATATAACCAACCACGTATCGATATCTCCTCACCTATATGCTCGGATACATGGGCTATATCTACGAATTTTTTCATCTCTTCAATACACTTGGGTTTATGAGGTTGGGTGGTATCTTACCTTCAAGCCCAGCTATGAGATTGGTTACCGTTGCGTGTGACATAAGTTGCCTCGCTTTGTAAGTTGCACTCCCTATATGGGGTAAAAGTAACACGTTGGGTAACTCACGCAATAGCTTCGGTACGTGGGGTTCGTACTCGTATACGTCGAGTGCCGCCCCTTTTATGCAGGTTGTGGTTAAGCAATCGATGAGCGCATGTTCGTCGATGATAGGGCCACGTGCGGTGTTTATCAAGTAAGCGGTGGGTTGCATCAACGATAGTTCAGCTTCACCGATAATGTGGTAGGTTTCATGAGTCAGTGGCAGGTGTAAGGTGACGATATCTGAGGATTGAAGCAACTCATGCAGGGTGCAGCTTCTTGCACCTATGGATTCGAGCTTTACGTTACGTTGCTTATCGTAATATAGGAGCGACATATGGAACCCTGGTGCTTTTAGGCCTACTGCTGTACCGATACGACCGGCACCCACTATGCCGAGTGTTTTACCTGCGAGTTCGTCACCCAGAAACAGGGCAAGTTGCCAACCATTGAACTTACCAGCTCGGGTAAACCTATCCGCTTCGTGTATGTGACGTACAAGCGCTAATATAAGCCCCCACGTGTATTCAGCGACTGCATTTGTGAGTACATCGGGTGTGTTGGT